>DXVA01000046.1:13595-19251 GCA_019408975.1 Lentisphaeria bacterium
ACACAGCCTGGAAACTGCGAAAGACGCATTCTTCAACGGCTCTTACTACAACAATACCAGTCTCCTGAATTCCGGTTTCGGTTCGGCACTTGACGGCCTTCTGGCGGTTCGAGAACTTGTCTATGAGAGACGGGAGCTGACGCTTGCAGAATTCAAATCAATACTTGATGCAGACTGGAACGGACACGAACAGCTGCGCATCAGGATTCTGCACTGCAACAGGCGGTATGGGAACGGCAACACGAGTGTGGATCAATACGCAGACTGGCTGAGCCGTTTTATAGGATGCCGGGTAAACGGCCGTCCCAATGCGCGCGACGGCATCTGGACCGCTTCCGGGCATTCCGCACGACAATTTATCGAACTCGGACGAAAAACCGGAGCTACTCCTGACGGACGACGGAAAGGCGAAGAGATGTCTAAAAACATTTCTCCGGTTCAGGGAGCGGATGTCAGCGGCGTTACGGCTTTGATCCGCTCCGCCTCAAGCTTTGATTCCGCGAATTTTCCGGGAGATTTTCCGCTGGACGTAATGCTGCATCCATCTTCGGTTGCCGGAGAAGACGGACTTGCGGCATGGAGGGAATTAATCCGAGTCTACTTGGACCGGGGAGGTCTTGCGATTCATTTCAACATTTTCGACGCGGAAACTCTGAAAGAGGCCCGGCGTCATCCTGAAAAATATGCGGGATTGCAGATTCGTGTCTGCGGCTGGAATGTACGTTTCACCGAACTTGCGGCAGACGAGCAGGATTTGTACATCCGCCGGGCGGAAAATCTGATGGAGTAATGAAAATGTATGACATGTCGTCGATTGTAAATTCAATTGCCATATGGAAAGGAGTTTGAAATGAATCCCCAAGACTGCTGAAAAATTCTGTAACGAAAAGTAATTCTGTCAAAAACTCGAAATCAAGCAACGGAGGTATCAGATGTCAAATCGGATCAATGGGGGATATACTCGTTACGCATTCTGCACGGAAAAACGGAATTTTACCTTGATAGAGCTCCTGGTTATAATTACAATCATCGCGATTCTTGCGGGAATGCTGCTGCCGGCATTGAATAAATCGCGTGAAACGGCCAAAAGAATTCAATGCACCAACATTCTCAAACAATACGGGACGGCCTCAGTCATGTACGCCGGTTCCTACAATGACTTCTGGGTTCCCGGCCAGGGAACTCCTTATCGCGGGGGAACCTCCTATCTTTGGTGGATGAACAATCTCACCTGGCGCAGGCAGCTGGGTGCCACTATTGTCGCCGGGACTGTCACTGAAAGCTGGAATCATTGCGGAGCCCAGATTGGTCGGGGCATGATCTGCCCCGCCGCTACTCATGCTTTGGGCAAAGGCATCACTGCACCGGCTACATTGCCGTCCATAAATCTCAGTTACGGTGTTTCCAGAGAAGATTTCGCCTTGGGAGTCTGGGCTAAAAATGATAAGATCATCGCCCATAATCTGGCTCGTATGCGGCACTCATCGAAACGCCTGGCATTCGTCGATGCCCTCGACTTCGCCGTTTCCTATGACAAAGCCAATCCGAAATATTACGCTCTCAACGGAGAAAAATATGTGAGCACAACTCTGGCTTACCGCCACGGCAATTCGAATATCGCCAATGTTGCATTCTTTGACGGTCATGTGGAATCCCTCAAAAGTACGGATATCTGGAAAAAATATCGCTTTACCGGATTCTACAAAAACGCGCTTGACGAAAACTGATTCTGATACATTCATTTCTACGAAAGGCAGCAAACAGTCATGATTCAATTGAAACTTCTTTTTCTCATCTCCGCACTTGCCGGCATCAGTCTGTCGGCAAGCGCGTCCGAAGTCGTCTATGAGTGTGATTTTTCCAAAAGTCAGCTTGGCGGCTGGATATTCTCGGAATATGCCAAACCGACCGTCATTGACGGTATTCCGGCGCTGAAGGTTACGGTTCCCGAAGCCGTCGCATCCAGGATGAATGCAGCGTTTCGCCCTCTGGATTTGAAACCGCTGCGAAATAAGATATTGAGGGTCACCTTTGATGTGAAAGCCGAGAATGTGACGAAACCAGTCCATTCCTACAACGGCGTCAAGGCGATGTTTTATCTGAAAACCAAAACCGGCGAAGTCTGGAGAAATCCGGTTCATCTCCACGGCAGCTTTGACTGGCGGCAGATTCAGACCGGAATCGAAATCCCCGCCCATGCGGAAAAAGCGCAGCTGATTGTCGGTCTTCAGGAATCCTCCGGAACCCTTCTGGTCCGCCGCATCCGGATTGAAGCCTTTTCAAGAACGGAAGTCTATCCATCCATTCCGCTGCCCGCAAATTTCCGGGCGGAATATACCCGGCGCGTTGCGGAAATGCCTCCGCTGCGCGGCGTTATGGGACCGGACAACTACCACCCGGAAGATCTTGAAGTTCTTCGTTCCTGGGGCGCCAACCTGATCCGCTGGCAGCTCAAGCGCAACTGGGGAAAAAGCAATACGGAACGTGATCTCAAGGAATATATGGGATGGTTCCGTCGCAAACTTGCTGAACTCGACCGGGTATTGGAACATTGCCGAAAACTCGGGATCAGAGTCATCATTGACCTGCATACGCCTCCGGGTGGACGCAATTCAGAGAATGAGATGGCCATGTTTTATGAACCGGTTTACGCGGAGGCTTTTCTGAAAATGTGGGAGGAAATGGCTGCCCGCTATCATAAGGCGCCTGCACTCTGGGGATACGACCTGATCAACGAACCCTGCCAGAGCAACCCCGCCCGGATCGACTACCTGACGCTCCAATATGAAGCGGCCAGACGAATTCGGGCGATTGATCCTGAAACACCGATTATCGTCGAATCGAACAACTGGGCGATTCCATATACTTTCGGCTATCTGTCGCCACTGCCTTTGCCGAACATCATTTATCAGGCTCACATGTATGAACCGGGCGCCTACACCCACCAGGGAGTGGGCAACACCTGGGGAGTGCGCGGCTCAGAAAAATATGTAAACTGGCCCGGAACCATCAAAGGAATCCATTGGAATCGTGAAACGCTGCGGGAACGCCTCCGGCCGGTTCGCGATTTCCAGCAGAAATATGGAGCCAGGATTTACATTGGAGAGTTTTCCGCTGCCCGTTGGGCTCCCGGTGCGGCGCGTTACCTGGAAGACGTCATTTCAATTTTCGAAGAATACGGCTGGGATTGGAGCTATCACAGCTTCCGCGAATCCCAGGTGTGGAGTGTCGAACATTCGGCAGACCGGTTCGATTACAAGCGAACCGAACAGACCACCGGACGCAAGCAGGTTTTGCTCAACTATTTCAGGCGCAACTCCGGCGGCAGCCGGATAAATGCAAAGTAACAGCCGGCAGTCTGCCTCCATTGACGGATTCAATATTCTTCAACATGAAAGAAGCTAGGGCATGTATTTCAATTTTTCCGAATTTGCAGTTGACTATGATCCGGAACAACAGGCATTCTCCGTCATCAGCAGTGGCCCGGCAGCCGGTACTTTTGTGGAACATGCGGAAATCCGCATGGAAACGCTGGAACACGAAGCATTGTCGCCGGAAAGTTTTTCATCGTTTCAGGATGAGTCCACACTTGGCATGGACTTCCTGAGCTGGAAGCGCATATATTCCGGCGGTCCCGTTGCCTCCCCGGAAGTGACGATTGGCTTCCGGCTCTGTCCCGATGGAGTCCGTTTTTTCTGCAACGGGCGTGCATATATTACAGTATCGGGACATTTCCATTGGGGAACGGATGCGGAACACTCTACATTCAGCATCCGGACGGATTCTCAGGAGTCAAGGCTGCGGACGGCATCCGGGCCTGTCGTCTTTCCTGGAGACAATGCGCTGTTCGACCGGCTGACCGATGCCCTGCTGGTGTATTTCACCGCAGGGCATATCTGCACAGAATTCGACTGGAAGAGCAGCGCTTATGCGTTCCGTTATGTCAATGGAATCGATTATGGGCGGGAGCTGGATTTCCGGATCAGGCGCAGATACTGCGCGAATAAATTTCATATTCCGTACTCTCCAATCAATAAAAAGCATGGCTTTCAAACCCCGCCGGTCGGTTGGATGACGTGGTATGCCGTTCAATTCAGCGCCTCAGAAAAAACGGTTCTTGAAAACGCCCGGAAATTTCTTGAACTGTTCGGAAACTATACGGAAAAAGCCGTTTTATGGGTCGATTGGGAATGGTGTCACTGCTGCTGGGACGGTCAGGGTGAAGAGGGATGCGATATTTTCCATCCGCGCCGGTCTGCCTATCCAAACGGGTTGAAAGCTGTTTCCGGACGCCTGCGCGAACTGGGGCTGATTCCAGCTCTCTGGGTCGGCGCAACCAATGAGGGACGCCTGAACGGAATGTTGGAAAAACATCCCGACTGGCTTCTTGGAAAAATGGTTTTATGGTGCGGACAATGGTGGATTGATCCAAGCCATCCGGCTGTTCTGCGCGAATATGTCCCTGCCGTGTTCCGGCAGATTCTGGATTGGGGTTTTCAGGCCGTCAAATGGGATTGTCTGCCGGGGACACTTCAGGTATGTTCGGAAATGCACGACCGTTTTTATGATAAATCCCAAACGCCGGCACAGGCATTCCGGAATCTTGTCAAAGCCGCGCGTGAAGTTCTTGGCGATTCCATTTACCTGCTTTCATGCGCCGGAGATTCCGAACGGGATATCTGCGGTGCAATGGATCTGTTCAGTGCGGCGAGAATCGGCGGCGATATTTTCAGCTGGGACGATTTTCTGGAACAGGGAATCAACCGGACGCTCCATGCTTATCCATGGCATAATACTGTCTTTTACGCAGATGCCGACAACCTGATCCTCCGAGCGGAACTCAGCACTCCGGAACAGGCACGGACGCGCGTCTCTTTCTATGGGTTGGCGGGTCTCCCCGTCACACTCGGAGATCCGCTTTCCGAGCTTGACGAAGAACGGATTCACATGCTTCGCCGCATCATGCCGGTCGTGGATATCCATCCCACAGAGCTGGATTCCAAACGGCATGGCCGGCATTTTCAGATTACCAATCTTGCCGTTGCGCGCCCGTTCGGTTCCTGGAACGTGATCGGCGTCACCAATCTGACTCCGGATAAACATACGGCAAAAATTGATTTCCTGAAAAATCTCGATCTGCCGCCGGCTCGGTATGCCGTTTACGATTACTGGAACAGAACTTTTCTCGGCATTTTCCGGGAGCGCCTTGAGATTGCGTTGAAACCGTTTGATACAGGTGTGCTCCGCATTACGCCATTGGAGAACGGGCTTCCCGCAGTGATCTCCATTTCCCGTCATCTGACGCAGGGGGGATATGAGCTGAAGGCATTGACCATTGCCGAAGAACGGATCGGGGGAACGGTTTTGTGCGCGGCAGGCGAACCCTGCACGATAACAATTCTTCTCCCGGACAAGAGAGTCAAGGTCAGCTCTGAACAGGCATTTGCCCGGAACGGTCAACTTGTCATGCTATCGCTCCATACCGAAACCGGCGGAGCCGTGCCGTGGCGGCTTGACATTGAAAGCGTGTGATGAATGCGGCATAACATCGGGCGAACCACAGAGACAGCCGGTATTCATTTCCGTCCCGTATCGGGCTTCCGTAAAGAAATTTGAAGCCTGCCTCGGCTCATAATTGAAATTAAAGATAGGAGAT
>DXVA01000460.1 GCA_019408975.1 Lentisphaeria bacterium
CCCGATGACATCTCCTTTTTCATGGTCGCCCCAGCATTGCTCGTTTCCGAGTCTCCCGGCAGGCAGCTGGAAGATTCCGGCTTTCAGCTCCGGCAGGTTTTCCGTCTTCCGCCGCCACTGATCCCGACGCTGTACCGCCATGATGCGCATCCGCTCTTTCTGTATGCCGCGGCGCCGCACCCCGCCGCCGATGATCCGCTGGCGGATTTCAGAAAAGAACTCCTTGAAATGCAGATGATCAAGCTGGCATATCTTGTCGGCAGAAAACCTCCGCTGAGCAATCAGAAACTTGCAGAAATCGGCAGGGCGCTCGCGAAGTTCCATGCGCCGGATGCGGAGGATTACGATCTGCCGCATTTCGTACATCTTTTCCTGTATTTCGCTTACCGTGCCGCAGGACGCGGCAAAGATGCGGAAATGCTTCGGGATCATCTTCGCGCGGCATTCCCGCAGGAACCGCTGCCGCCTCAATTGAAATAAGCCTAATTGTTAGGCACCGTTTGACAGGATGTATTCCTCATCTATATTAGAACCAAAGGCTTAAACGATTAGGCAAAAAAACGGCAATGAATGCGAACGGAACACATCAGGATATCAGTTTGAAGGAGCTTGCGGCGTTTTGCGGACTCTCTTCCGCCACGGTATCCGACGTCATCAACGGCAAAGCGCGCCAGAAACGCATCTCCGCCAAAACAGAGACGCGCGTCCTTGACGCCGCAAAACGCCTCGGCTACCGTCCGAACCGCCTGGCGGCATGTTTCCGCCGCGGGCAGAATCCCGCGATCGGAGTCTTCCTGCCGGATCAGGCCTACGCCCCGGTCGCGGCACTCTCCATGGGAATCTCCAACGCCGCCCTGAAAGACAATATTCCGCTGAATTTCTACTACGGGCTCCAGGACAGCGATTACGCATCCTTTCTGGACCTTGTCAGCATCAACGGCAACTGCGGCATCATCTCCTACATGCCGAGCTTTGCCGCATTTGAAGACAAGATCAGACGCTTTACGGAACGCGGCGGAATCGTTGTCATGCTGAACTCGCCGTCCATGGAAAACCTGAATGTGAAATACCTCTCCCTGCGCAATTACGATGCGGGCGCGATCGCCGCACGCGGTCTGCTGGGAAGCGGCTGCGAGGAGTTTCATGCATTCTGCGGACACGATATTCAGGGAGGACAGCGGGAAGCAGGATTCCGCGACTACCTGATGAAGCACAACATCCGCCCGCACCTTCACGAAGGCAATGACTGGAAAGAAACGGTTCTGAGAACGATCATCCGGAAAGCAGCCCGCAAAACCGTCGGAATTTTCGCCTGGACCGATTTTGTCGCGCTGGAGATGTTCCGCAGTTTCCGGGCGCTCGGCGCCGCTGAAAAGATCGGGAAAAGCATCAGAATCATAGGATGCGACAATTCGCCGTTCTGCCGCTCTATGGACCCGCCGTTGAGTTCAGTCGATCTGGCATTCCGCGAACTCGGCTTCACGGCAATGAAGTATCTGCTGGAGTGCATGAACGCAGCGGATACCCCTCCGCCGCCGCTGCCGGAACCGCATCTGGAACAGCGCGAAAGCTCTTGAATACAACTAAAAGTTCATAACATCAAACTCAAAAAAGGAGACTAAAAATGAAAAAACTCGGTTTCATCGATCTCTTCATCGACGAATGGCATGCAAACAATTATCCGGCATGGATCAGAGAGGCGAAACGCGGAACGGAATTTGAACTTGCCTATGCATGGGAAAAAGCTCCGCAAAACGGACGCCCGCTTGAAAAATGGTGTGCGGATTTCGGAGTGACGCCGCTCAAAAGCATGGAAGAAGTCGTAGAAAAATCGGATGCGGTCTTCGTGCTTGCGCCGTCCAATCCGGAAGTGCATCGCGAACTTGCTGAAATTCCGTTGAAAAGCGGAAAGCCTGTTTTTGTGGACAAACCTTTTGCGCCGTCGAAGGCTGATGCGGAAGCAATGTTCGAACTTGCGGCAAAACACAATACGCCGCTGATGTCGAGTTCCGCCCTCCGCTTCTCCACCGAGCTAAACGCCTACCGCAACAAGCCCGGCACGACTTATATGGAAACAACCGGAGGCGGAAGCTCT
The DNA here is from genome assembly GCA_019408975.1 of Lentisphaeria bacterium. Classification (GTDB taxonomy): domain Bacteria; phylum Verrucomicrobiota; class Lentisphaeria; order Victivallales; family UBA1829; genus UBA11452. The sequence goes on from DXVA01000460.1 coordinate 2,096, forward strand.
TTCTGGGAATATTCGATCCATCAGATTGAGATGATCGTTTCCGTACTCGGAACAGGAGCAGAACGTATCATGCAGTGCGGTTCAGACGGCGTGGAACACATGGTCATACAATATGGAGACGGCCGCAGGGCATCCGTGACCTATACCCCCAGCGCCCCGTTCACGACCCGCCTTGTCCATGAGGGAAAAATGATCGTCAATCCGCAGTGTTCGGACTTCTTCCCGATTCTTCTTTCGGAAATTCTTGATTTCTTCGCGACGGGAAAATCCCCGATTGACGCGGCTCAGACAATTGAAATCGCCACGCTTGTCGCGGCAGGAGTCAAAGCTCTTGAAGCCAGGAATGTCTGGCATGATCTTTCATGCTGATCAGGTAATTCCCGGCAAATGCGGAACAGCCTTGCAGGAACGCCCCCGATACGATCATTGGGGGTTCTTTCAAAAAAGCCGGGTTGATGGTGCTATGCTTTGCATCGCACTATTAAACCTATTTTTTTAATGAACAACCCCGGTGCAGAGTACGCGGGGATTTCGCCTGCGGCGACCAGCTTATTCAGCTGGACCGAAGCAGGACTGAAAGTCCTGCACGAAGCATTTTTGCGATGCAGAGCATCGCACTATTAAACTATTTTTTTTTAATAAAAAAATGCGAAGCTCACAAATCATGCGTGAACTTCGCATCTTTATATATTGCGGAAACGTTATTTCTTCTTTGCCGCTTTTTTCGCGGGAACAGCCTTTTTCACAGGCGCTTTCGGAGCAGCTTTCGCCGGCACAGCCTTTTTCGCAGGAGCAGCCTTGGCAGGAGCCGCCTTCTTTGCAGGAGCGGATTTCTTCACGGGTTCCGCTTTCTTCACGGGTGCCGCCTTGACAGTTACAGCCTTTTTCGCGGGAGCCGCTTTCACCGGAGCGG
>DXVA01000461.1 GCA_019408975.1 Lentisphaeria bacterium
CGCATCCCGAGGATGTCGGTAATGCCAAAAAACGCTTCGAGTTGATCCGCCGCTACCCGAACGCATATCTTGATATTTCGGGAACCGGACTTTTCCGCTGGAACATGCTGCGTTATGCGATCGACCTCTGCGGCTCGGAAAAACTGCTCTTCGGCAGCGATTTCCCGATATGCAGCCCCGGCATGAACCTGGGCGGAGTCCTTGCCGAACATCTTACCGGACCGGAACTGGAAAATATTCTCTCCGGCAATTTTCTCCGTCTGACCGGGGAAAAATGACAAAGCGGGAACACAGGGACGGAAAAATTGTCCCCGTCCCGGGGTTTCCGCCGGAAATTCAGTATGAGGCGACAGCACTGATCTTCAAACACCATGCAATATGCTCCTCATCCAGAGGCATGTTCTCAATATCCTGAAGCTGATAGCGCACATTGCCCAGCGACAGCCGATAATCTCCCGGGTTGGTGCCGATGCTTTCCTTTGCCGATTTCAGAGTCTTGAAACTCTCCCTGTCGCATCCTGATTCATCGGAAAACCGGTCGATGACAAAAAGTTCGACAGGGGTCTCGCTGATGCGTCCGCCGCGCCTGGTCTTCGTTCTTCCCGCAGAGAGATATGCCGCTGGAAAAACGGTGAGTTCAGGCAGAAGTTCCATCAGGGCTCCGCAGCTCCCCTCCTCGTCCAGAATCCGGACAAGCCGGAAGAGTTTCTCCCGGGATCTCTCTTTCCTGACGTTCACGAGTTTGTTCTTGAGCACATCCAACACTTCTGGTTCAGTCTGTGTTTCCATTCTTTTTTCCTTTCTGTTCGTTAAGGGTTCCGTTACCTTACTCGGAGCGTCAAACAAAAAAAGGAAAAAAGTCCCTCCGGACATGCGGCAGAAACATTTTTTTGAGTGTAAAAAAATAAAAAGAAACGGTAAAAGAAAAAAGGGCTCCCTTCCATGGAAGCCCTGAAAAAATCCCGGAGGCTGAACCGCCGGAAAAGCAGACACTGATCACTCCTTCATCGCCGAAAAGAGAAGCTCCTTCTGCCATTTTCTGCCATCCGCGTCACGGTAGAGCAGGTAGAAATTACCGCCGGAATCAAGAACCGCAAGACAGCGCGCATGCGGAATCGAATAGACTTTCACCGGATCGCCCGTTTTTCTGGGTGCAAGGTCCTCCGGAAAGATTGAACTCTTTTTTTCCAGCGAAGGAACCGCGATCTGTGCGATTTCGCCCTTTCGGCTCATCAGGGCGAAAAAGGTATCAGGTTCAAAAGAATCCGAAAGAACTCCCGCGCTGTTTTCTCCGAAACGGCGGATACTGGTATTCAGCACGCAGATTCCCTCCTGCATTTCAGTCTTCGGAGGCGCGAGCAGGTAAAGATTCTCCCCGAGAAGCAGAATTTCCTGCGGGGTGAATTTTTCCGGAATCGGAAGATTGGAAAGCGGGCGGAAGTCGGAAGTCTTATAGAATTCCAGCATACCGCCGGAAGCCATGACAATCTTCGCACCTTTGCCTGCAAACGCAATCGCCGGATCATTGCCCCGGCTCCTGATCCGCTTCGGGGCTTCATCCAGATTGCCCGGATTGTAAATCCTGATATCCGGCGCATTGACTTCCGTCACATAAAGCATTCCGGAAACCTTTTCCGCCACAATCCGCGAAGGGCGGTAATCAAGATCGCAGGATTCCACCGTATCACCCGTCTGAAGATCGAAAACAAGCAGTTTGTCCTTGTTTTCCAGCTCCCCCTGCCCCTTGCATAGTGCGGCGATCCTTCCGGTATCGCCGATAAACGCAACCTTGACGATCTGCTCATCCGGAAGCTGATACAGCACGGGGATCGTCCATGTATTCGTATCAAACGCAATGATTCTGGAACCGTAAGGACCATTGGGCGCTCCGGTGGTCTCAACAAAAACGATCAGGGTTTTGTCCGGGCTGACCGCCGCATCGGGAAGCCGGACTCCGACAGTCCCGGCAGTCACCAGTTTCGGATTCCAGCGAATGATTTTATCGGGGTTCTTCGATGCAAGGCGCGCCGCAAGCGAACCATCCGTATGCTTTGTCCAGAGCTTCCTTCGGTGCAGCTCGGATTTTTTGATATGCCTTTTCTTCCGATCCGTTTCCCCGGCTTCCGGTGTTTCCTGTTTCCTGTCAAGAATCATAACATTGGAGTTGTCCGTCACCGTCTTTTCCGGCTGATCGTATTCCTGCTGTTCCTTTGCGGAGATACGGACCTTCAATGATCCCTCCTGATAATCCCCGGGCGCAGCTTTCTTTCCCGGCGCAGAAACGCTGTGTTCTCTTTTCTCCGTCTGCCGGACCTGCTGTTCCTGTTCCGGTGCCACCTGCCGGGGCGGCTGTTTCCTGCCGCAGGAGCAGAACAGGAACGGGATCAGCAGAAGACCGGACAAACAAACGATACCGCGCATATGCATGGCAAGAGCCCTCCACAAAAAAGGCGCACCCTCTTCAGAAGTGCGCCGGATCAACCGGATTTACTTGAGATTGCGTATCCACTCCACCACGACCTTGCAGGCGTCCGGATTGCCGGAAGCCATCTGTTCCTCATAGAAACCACAGACCAGTTTTTCAAGTTCACCGTCTTCGAGTTTATGCCCGACGACCTCGCCAACCACTTTGCTCAGGTCGTCTTTGGTGAAACTGTATTTCTCATCCGCCATGATCTTATCGATCTCGGCTGTTTCCCTGACATCGGCGAGAGCCGCCCTGAAATCTTCGTCCGTCATCATTCTGACGCAAAACGCTCTTGCAATTTCTGCTGACATTTCCCATTTCCTTTCATTGGTTTGTTTGAACATTCCGTTATTCAAAAAGAAGCGAAGCCAGATCTTCCGGCTTTACGATCCCGCACTGTCTCTTACTGCTGTCCAGCACGACAAAAAACAGAATCCGGCGGAACCGCATCTTTTCGATCAGCTCCCCGAGCTTCAGATTGTCGCTGATAAAATCCAGAGGACGCGCACATGCGGAAACCGGAGTGGTATCCCACAGC
>DXVA01000462.1 GCA_019408975.1 Lentisphaeria bacterium
TTCAAATTGAAACAAACGGGGTTTCTGTCAAAAAAAGCATTGATAGAGGTTCCCTCAAAATTCCTTGTTCTTCTGTTCTTGCTTCGAGGGTGAAAATGCGAATTTTCACCCTGATCGAGCTTCTCATCGTGATTGCGATCATCGCGATATTGGCGGCGATGCTCCTGCCGGCGCTGGGGAAGGCAAAGGAGACTGCAAAGAGAATCTCCTGCACCGGCAATCAAAAACAGTGTGTGTCCGCCATGATCATGTATGCGGGCGATTATCAAGACTTTATTGCACTTTCCAACTGGAATGAATCAGACAAGAAGCAAATGTGGCTGCTGTATCTGGTTCAGCTGACTTATCCCGGAAAAGAATCTTTTTCCCAGTGGACCTATTCTCATTCTGCCTATCTTCCCCATTATAAAACAGCATATTGCCCTTCGATGAAAATACCGAAAGTGGGAAGTAACCTGGGATACATGTCCCGGACTTATGGAACTCCGTCACGCGGTTTTGTCCATCCCCAGAAAGAAATTGAATTTCTGCCTTCTTCTGGCTGGTCGGGGGATGGTTTTCTGCGCTTGGCGCGTCTGCCTGCCAGTTTCGGTATTCTGTATGATTCGGCGCGGCTCTGGAGCCCCGGCGACCTGGATATGGTTCAGGCTGTCGTTTACAACCCCTCCGGGACCAACTGGAACAGCGTTCATGTCAGGCACGGAAATACTGCCGTTGGCGCATTCCCGGACGGCAGGGTGGAATCTCTTGGCGTAAATGAGCTTCGGAAAATCGGTTTCAAAGGATATACGACCCGTTTCGGAACCCATGCTCCACTATAAACATCATAATGAAAGAAAGGAAAGAATGAAATGCAAATGCTCATGAAAGGATTCATGTTTTTGCTGGCATTGAGCCTGTGGGGTGCCAGTCTGTCGGCGGATGAGGTAATCTTTGAATTCAATAAAGGAAAAACTTTCGGCAATGCCTCTCTTGCGGAAGACAAGCAGGGATATACGATGGAAAAGAGCGCAGAGGGGCTGCTGGTCAAATTCCGGAAATATGAGAAGGGAAATGTTTCATGGCCCTGCCTGAACATCAACCCTTCCGAATTGAAGACGACGGATTGGAAGAGATACGGCAGTCTTGTCATTACCGTTCGCAATCTTTCGCCCGATACGGCTGCGATGCTGGCGATTACCATCCGCCAGAACACCTGGCGGCAGATGGTCGTGATATCGCGGCGAATCCGTGAAAACTCCCTGAATCATCTGGTAATTCCCCTGGAACAGGTGGCGGAGAAAGTGGATCTGTCGAAAATCGGAATGCTCCAGGTTGCGTTGTCCAAACCGCCTAGAGCGGTTAATCTGGAATTCATTTCCCTCTCGCTCAGCGGAGAACCGCGTTCCGCCGTTCTGAGTAAACCGGCCCTTCGCAGCTATGACCTGCGCAATGACATTCTGTCCAGGAAAAAAGGCGTAATCCTGATTCCCGGTACAAAGCTGACTGTCACGCCGGAAAAAGAGGTGATTGTTGAGTTTGAAAAATATACGAAAGGGAAAGACCAGTGGCCCGGAATTGAAATTGCCGGCAGGGCGGATGGCGCTTTGAATGACGGTAATTTCGACTTGATGACGCATCTGGTGTGTGAACTGGAGGAAATCGGAGGTGCGGGGAGTTCCATGCTGGGGCTTTCCTTCGAGGATACCGCAAGGAAAAGCCTGTGGAACGGAATTGGTTCTTTGAATGGGGGACAGTTCAAGCTGGATCGCGAGATACGGAATATGGGAGTTAATCTTGCAAATATTGCCAGGCTCCGGATTGGATGCAGCAGGCCGGATCAGCCTTTCCGGATCAGGATCAATAAACTGATGCTTGAATTCCGTCCGGAACTGTTGTATCGGAGAGCGCAAAAGGAATTCGGGACTCTGAATATGCGGAAAGTCGCATCCGATGACCGGAAACTGGCGGATTCAAGCCGATCCCAGTTGGATTTGCTGTATCGAAAGATTCAGGATGGAGCCGCAACATCCCGTGATGTGAGGGATTTCATCGCACTTTCGGACTCCATCCGGCAGATGACTTCGCAAATTCTGCGCAGAACCAGTTTCAGGGAATTGAAGCAGGCGATGCCGGGATTGGAATACAGCGTGGGCATTGCCGACTCCATGACATCCGTTTTCCTGGAAGAAAAAGGGTTTGCAGTTTCACCAGCAAAGAAAGCTGTGGTTCAGCTGGCGGGAAATGAAAATGAGAGTTTTCAAGTCGTGGTCGTGGGAGATCGAAAGAAACTGGAGCGTGTCAGGGTCGGAATCAGCGATTTGACTGGTCCCGGCGGAAGGAAACTGTCTGCGAAAACCGCTCTTGTCGGCCATGCCAGGACACAGCAGCCGCTCTATCCGGCGGAATATGTCGGCTGGTATCCCGACTTCCTGATTGAGTATCAGAAGGAGGCGGATGTGAAACCGGGAGAGGCGGTTCCTTTCTGGATTCGCCTGAAAGCTCCTGCTGATGCTCCTGCCGGCATTTACAAGGGCATGGTAACAGTCAGCGCCGCCAATTCCGGAAGTTATGAATTTCCCGTGGAAGCGGAAGTTTTCAATTTCAGCCTGCCGGACGGGTCCCCCTTGCCGTCTTCCAATATGTTCAATCTCAATATGATGCGCAAGACTTACAATATCAGGGAGGAAGCAGAGTGGCAGGAGTTCCTGGCACGGATGGTCGATCTTGCCGCAGACTATAAAATATCTCTGGATTTTCTTTACAGCGGCCCTTTTACCTCGCTGAAAGGCAAGGGATATTATCCGCTGTTCAAGCGTCTGAACGACCGGGGATTATTACGCTCTTACTGTATTCTGAACACCACGGTTCCGGATAAAAGCGTTCATGATCCGAATCATCCGGAGGTGGACAAATTGATTGAACGTTCCCGCAGGCATCTGGACTACTGGGGGAATGTGGCGAAAGAGTTCGGCGTATGGGACAAGGCATATTTGTA
>DXVA01000463.1 GCA_019408975.1 Lentisphaeria bacterium
GGTTGTTGGAGGAGATCAGCTTGTAATATCCGGAATTGGCAAGATTGTTGCAGGAGACCAGCTTCTCCGTATCCGTTCTGCGGAAACGGATCACGGTTGAATTGCGCCCCCGTCCGGTGAATGTGCAGTCGAACATCAGCATCGGCAGGATGTTCTGTGAGATCGCCGCTTCACCGGTCCAGCCGGCGACGTGGCAATCCTGCAGAACGGTTGCACAGCTCGGGGCACGGGCAATCAGGAACTGCTTTGAACCGGTCGAAGTACAGCGCCGGAGCGTGCTGGTATGTTCCGATTCGTAAAGGATATCGCTGATGCGGCTGTTTTCGAAATGAGTGTCGCGGCAGTAGAAATTCCCCTTGAACGTCCAGATGCCGTATCCGCATTTACGGAACTCGCACCCTTCGACCACACAGTCATAATCGTTGAAATCCCCGAGAGAAACGCCGCGTCCGCAGTTTTCAAAGAGGCAATTGTCGATCCGCTGTTCCGTGCAGGCTGTATTCATCTTGCGCCGCCCGGTGTCGATACCCGCAAAACGGCAGTTCAGGAATGCGCAGTGCCGGAACAGGTTATGCCCCTGGAAACCGGGTCCTCCCATGTCGATTGCGGCGGAAGCGCGGCTGCGCCCCTCGAAAGTCACGCCGACAATCCGCGACCATGTGAGCCCGAGCATCCGAAGCATCGGGCGGTCTTCGGAACCGTCCCAGACAATCACCGTGTCGCGGCCGTGCCCGATAATCGAAAAGCCGGAGGGACGTGTGGCGGAGTTCTCCTGAAGCGTCCCAGTCAGAAGCGTGTCGGTGATCCGGTACCGCCCCGGCGGAAGATAGACGGTCCCTCCCCTCACTTTTGCGGCGGCGATCGTCATCTGAATCGCGGCTGTATCGTCATTTTTGCCGTCGCCTCTGGCGACCAGACCGTGCCATGTTTTCGGTGTCTTGACGGAAACCCAGTCGGATCGTTTTTCCCAGTTCAGGCTCGGAATCATGGGCGGCGCGGCATAAAGGGCAATTCCGGCAAAAAGAGATATTCCGGACAGAAGCTTTTTCAAATTCATCTTGTCTCCTTGCTTTATATTTTTGCGTTCAGATGTTATTTTTCAAAATACCACGGCGCCTCTTTCCCGACCGTTCCATAGGCGCCGTAATATCCATACATTCTTTTTTTCGCAATGTTCTCCGCATGACCATCCACGTAAAGCGCATTGCTTGATATCGTATGCCGGGTGCTCCATACCCCGCGCGGAGTGGTCGTCATCACTGTGTCCTGACAATAGACAAAGGGACCGTGATCAAACTTCCGTCCTTCCAGAAGCAGAAATATGGATGACGGTTTCTTCACGGAAGTGATTTTAGGCTGTTTCGGATTGCCGTTTACCTCCCCGACAAAAAAACCCGCGAGAAACTCGTTGACGCTGTAATTATACACCGCCGTGCCGGATTGACTTATAACAGGACACATCAATCCTTTGTTCACCTGCCCGACATCCCCGAAGGGGCGTGCGTTAGAATCATTGAACAAAGTCCCGCCGGGAAGACAGGAGGGAGTAAAATAGCAGAAATTCTTCGGCAGATCACCGGCGCGCAGCAGTTGTCCATACCAGAAATTCGCATCTCCAAAATTACTGCTTCCCGTAGCCAGATGGTCGTTGTAATTGTTTCCATACATGGCAAACGCCAGTCCGATCTGTTTCAGGTTGCTCACGCAGGAAATGCTTTTCGCCTTGTCTCTGGCATTGTTCAATGCCGGAAGCAGCATTGCCGCCAGAATCGCGATGATGGCGATAACGATAAGCAATTCTATCAATGTAAAAATTTCCGTTTTCCCGGAATTTCCAAATCCTGCCGTTTTTCCGATTCTCATAAAAACCATCCTTTCATCGTTGTTTGACTTACAATTCTCCTGTGTCCGGTAATATTATACAATAAAAAGCCGTGATTCGCCATAGGGATAAAAATGGAAAACATGAGGATTTTTATCATTCAATGAAAAAACTTTAAAAATCATCCGGATTTTCAGAGGATTTCCCGGCATACCGTTTCCGATAGAGTGAAGGAGAAATACCTTTTTTCTGTTTGAACCAGTTGGAGAAATAAAACTCATCCTTGAATCCGGTCATCACGGCAAGGCTCTTGACGGTACAATCGGAGTTCCGCAGATATTGACAGGCAATGAACAGCCTCAGATTCTGCAAATAGGCATAAGGCGTGATGTTCCAGTCTTTCTGAAAGATGCGGAACGTCTGCGCCGGCGACTTCCGGATCAGCGCCGCCATCGTCTTCAGGGAAAGCGGTTTCTGCCAGTTGCCGTCCAGAAACGCTTTCAGGCGGAGCCCTTCGGGAGATTTGCACTGTTCCGGGTTATTCTGCCGGTGACGGTGAAGCCGGTGGAGAATCTTATGCAGCACCAGTGAGAAACGTTCAATCGTATTCTCCTCCTGCCTGCGCAGAATCTCAATCCCCTCGCGGAACTCTTTTTCCAGCGGGCATTGAGGAAACAGCACAATTCCCCGAAGCTGATAGACACTGCACAGGGCATCCATCAGAGAGCCGCTGACGTCGAACCAGATCTTTTCCCACGGATCGTCGGGGTCCGACCAGTATTCCTGCTGAATGCGGGGCTGAATCAGGTAAACGTCGCCCGCCTGCGGTTCGTAATAATGGTCATTGAAGCGGATATGCCCCTTCCCCCGGACCACATACTCCAGCACATAGTAATAGCTGTGTTCCTCGTCGCGTATGACGTGGTAGGTGCTGTCCGGATAAGTGATGCCGGACAGCCAGACTTTCAGAATATCCTGATCCGTCCGGTCAAGAAACGGAATGAACATCTCCCGGAAGCAGTCACAGTAAATTCTAGGCTCTTTTTCCATTGGAACCGGAATCACTCCGCTGCCGCTTTTTCAGGCGCATCCTCTCCGCTGCCGGGGTCGAGCAGGTTGACGTAGTTTCCGAGATTGAAGG
>DXVA01000464.1 GCA_019408975.1 Lentisphaeria bacterium
CTCAAACTGATGTCCCCGGCATTTCCGGACATCAGAAGCAATAAAGAAAACACCGCACCCAGAAAATTTTTCATTTTTCCTCCTGTCGATTGAAATTTGGCAGAAACGCACCGAGTTCCGTCAACTTCCGCTGCAAAACGGCAACCGGAAGTTCCCGCACCTTACCGCTTCCGGAGGCAGCAAGCGCAGCCGCGCAACCGGCAGCCTGCCCCGTGATATGGCATCCCGGCTGGACGCGCAGCGATCCCTGCATATAACGATCTGTGCTGACGCAGCGCCCGGCAACCAGAACATTGTCAAGCCCCCGAGGAATCAGGCAGCGATAAGGAATACCGTAGCTCTCTCCGGGATTGCGGTAACGCAATGTCTGAAACAGATCGTTGTCCGCACGCTTCCGCATCGGATGCGGTGCATGCAGATCGACCGGATAGGCATATCGCCCGATTTCATCAGGGAAAACCGCCTGCCGCTTGAAATCTTCGACGCAGAGCACATAATCCCCCACAATCCGGCGGGATTCCCGAAGCCCCAGATAGGAGGAAGTCCAAAGCATAACAGCATTTTCCGCTCCGGGGACAAAGCGACGATAGTAAGTCTCATACTCCGAAATCCGGCGGCGGGCATCCAGCATAGCCTGCGTAATACTCTGTTCGTCGGTTCCATCCACACCGAACACGTGCCCGACATTTCCCCATCCCGAATCCGACACAGTATGCAGGATTCCCGGTAAACTGATGTCCGGCACGGAAAAAAGATTTGCTTCAACAGCTTCCGGCAGCCGTGCGCCGTCGGACCAGATTTTCATCCGGCTCCAGTCAATTCCGCTCCAGAGGCTGCACAACGTTCCTGCCTGCATCAACCCGTTTTCATCGCCTTTCTCATATTCCGCACCTGCCATGGCACAGAGGTCGCCATCTCCGGTCGCATCAATGAACACCTTTGCAGATACTGCGAAAAGTCCGCTCTTTGCAGAACAAACCGCATGTGTGAGCGTCCCGCCTTCCGTCATGACATCGATCAGGGATGTATTGAAAAGAAAATCCACGCCCGCATCCGCCGCGAGCCTGTCATAAACACGCTTAAGCACCTCGGGATCATAGATGAAGCCGCCGACCTGCTCAGGATGTTCCCCGCGCACCATGTCCGCTCCGGCACCGTTCTCTTCCCATAAGCGATTATAGACCTCCTCCCCGAAACCGGCAGAAAGAAAGTTTATTCCGTCGGTTGGGCGGCAGAAGAAAGGCAGTCCGCCGGATGTCCCCATGCCTCCGAACGCACTGAGATTTTCAGCAAGGAATACCTTTGCTCCCATCCCGGCAGCCGTAACCGCAGCCGCAATTCCCGCCGGGCCGCCGCCCGCAACCATGACATCCGCCTCCCGGCGAACCGGTATATTGCGTTGATAACCAATCGATTTCATTTTGCACTGCCCTCAAACGTTCTGTTTTGTTCTGCTGCTGCGCAGCTGTTCTGCGGGAATTACGGATTCTCCGGCAAAAACATGACCATCTTTTCCATGACATACCATCTCACCCGGCCAGCGCTTCCCGGACTGTTCCATCCATTTAAAGTAATCCGTCAGCGCTCCCCGGCAGTCACCGGAAAAAACCGCCGTAATTGAGGGGATAAAATACTTCGCGGCACCTCCCCGGCTCCCGACAACCGAACTTACGGCGACATCCCGCCCCGGCATCATTCCATGCGACGCCAATGCACGGCAGGCTCCGACAGCTTCGTTCATAGTCGCCCCGAGCAGACATGTGCTTTTGAATGCATTGCGTTCAATAAGCGCTCCCACACATTGAAATGCCCGCTCCAGGCTGTCGCCATAGGATTCCACGGAATATTCCAGAAAATCACCTGTCAGCCCATGCCGCTTCAGCCGCCGAAGCCAGTTCTTATGCCATTGAACGCTGCCCGTATCGCGCGGCTGCGTCAGCAGAAAATCGATCTTGCGATATCCCTGGTTCTTCAGAAAATCAATAATCAGTTCTTCCGCATTTTCCGGATGATCCAGAAAAGATGGAATTCCAAGCCCGCTCATGTCGCCGCCAAGACAGACAACCGGAGTCCCGGTTCTCTGAAGCAGCTCTGTCAGCCGTTCAGATATCTTTTCCCTTACGGGATAGAGGAAAACGCCGTCAAAACGCTCAAGCGATTCCTCAATGCACGCATCATCCCAGTGCATATACAGGATCGTCTGCAATTGCCACCCCACCTCCTCGGCAGCAGCGGCAAGCATCCGCTGGAACATGAAAATATGCGAAGCGAGAAAAGACGGAGCAAGAAAAACTGCCATATTCCCGTTTACCCGGGCAGCAGTCGCAGTACCGTTGGGCTGCCGTTCAAGCAAACCGCGTTTTTCCAAATTCTTTACAGCTTTACGAACCGTCATCTGAGTAACATTGAAAGTAGAAGCCAGCCTGCGCTCCGCAGGAAAATCCAGCAAGGTATAATTCCCCATGCGGATTCTTTGTTCAAGGATGGATTCCAGTTTATATGATTTCGTCTTTCGCATTCAATCACCCTGTGTTTTCATATAAAATATATCATTTTGATATAAAGTAAAGGATTTTTTCATAAAAAAATTTGTTTTTTATGAAAAATATCAAATCCGATGGACTGCCCTGAAGCAGACGGCGTGCGGAGAGACTTCACCCGCGGCGGTCGATGACAATAGAGAAAATCCGAAAAAAGAAGAAAAACAGCAATTTTGTGAAAAAGACAAAAAAATGGTGGAGTATAGGAGACTTGAACTCCTGACCCCCACACTGCCAGTGTGGTGCTCTAGCCAACTGAGCTAATACCCCATAAAAGCTTGGATGCGTAAATATAGGCCGGATTTGTGAAATGTCAAGCAGAAAAATCAAAAGTTCTCCATTTTTCATTTATATTTTGATAATTGCGATCTGCTATGAGAAGCAGAATGTCAACCCCCTGTTTCAAAAAAAATTG
>DXVA01000465.1 GCA_019408975.1 Lentisphaeria bacterium
GCGTGCCGCACCGTTATCTGTATATACGGGAACGCCATGACGGATATCTGCAGGGGCTCCGGGACGCCGGAATGGAAATCGATCCGCGCCTGATCGACTGTTCGGACTGTCCGGCGCAGGCTTTCTCCCGGATGATGCGGCTGCCGGAAAAGGAACGCCCGACCGCACTTTTCGCCATTTCGGATTCCATCGCGATTGAGGCGGAACGTCTGGCGATTCAGGGCGGCTTCAAAGTGCCGGAGAACTTGTCGGTCTTCGGATTTGGGAACAGCGAGTGCTGCAAGTCGGCTTTTGTTCCCGTATCGAGCGTGGAGGAATCCTCCTATGACCGGGGGGAACTTGCCGTGAAGATCATTCTGAACAAGCCGCTGGAAATTCCGCGGAGGGAGGACGGGCGTTACCTGATTCCTCCACTTCTGGTTCACCGGGATTCGACGGCGCCTTGCAGTCATTGAACAAAACAAAGGGAAAGGAACTGTTATGAAGAGGAAAGGCGGAGAGAGTCATCTATGGTTGTGCGGGAACTGTTTTACTCTGATCGAGCTGCTGATTGTAATAGCGATCATCGCGATTCTGGCGGGAATGCTGCTGCCCGCATTGGGCAAGGCGCGGGAAACGGCATACGCTGTCAAATGCACCAGCAATCAGAAACAGCTGTTGAATATGCACACGCTTTATGCCGACACCTACAAGGACTGGGGAATAGGGAACTATTACCCGTATTATGAGTCCAAGAGTTCCGGCAGGCGGGTCGCCTACATGCGTTTTTTCCGTACGGATGACCCCGACTTTGCCACAGGAATCGGGCTGCCTGCAAAGAGCCTTGCCAAATTCCTTGAGTGCAATGCAGCGGACAGATGGGTAAAGGCCAACGGGTTCACTCCGGCTTCTCAGGAGCGTTATACCATAAATTTACATACATCATCCACGAATCCCGGACGCAACAGCTATGCCTGGGCGTCTGTGGAAGAAGGGTATTTCAAACCGTCGACGGTCAAGCTTCCGGGACGTATGGGATGGGTCACGGATGGAAGGGAATATCAGGATGATACATGGAGGTTCTGGCATAACGGAAGCTGCGTGATCGGCTTTGTCGATCTGTCCGTCCGCGCGCTGAAAAAAAGCGACATTCCCTATCATCCCACCAGCGGTTATATACGCATCTGGAACCGCTATCCTTCCAGCGCAAGCCCTCTGGCGGTCGGATATCCGTAATAAGAAAATATCGGAGAGTTTTGATGAATAAAGAAGCAAAGTATGAATTCAGGAAACGCATTGACGAGGTTCATCGCCCCGATGTGCGTTCTGCGACGGCGGAACGATGCAAAGCCGATGAAACCGCGATTGACGGGGAGTGGGCGATCGTCTCGCCGGAAGCTTTGACTCCCGGTTCGGCGGCGCTCGACTTGCAGAACTATCTTCAGGTCAGCATGGGACTTTCCCTGCCTGTCCGCAGAGAGGGCGGCAGGAAAACGATTGTCCTGGAACCGCAGGAGGAGAAAGGCTTTTTCTGGAATGTGGAAGCGGACCGGATCGTGCTTCGCGGCAACATCCGGCGTGGAGTTTACTGGCTTGAGGATCTGATAAATCTCCGCGAGGCGCCGTATCTGAAACGCGGGAACGGGCGGCGGAAACCGCTGTTTTCTCCGCGCATGGTTCATTCCGGATGGGGGCTCGACCAGTTTCCCGACCGTCATCTGAACTCCATTGCACACGCGGGATTTGACACCATTCTGCTTTTTGTGAAAGGAGTGGACCTGACGACACACGGGGTGCTGGATTTCAACGACCTGATCCGGCGCGCCGGGAATTACGGGCTCGGCGTCTATTTTTACAGTTATCTCGACAGTTACAAGCATCCGGACGACCCAGGCGCGGATGAATTTTTCGACCGGAACTACGGCAGGATTTTCCGCGAGTGCCCCGGCGCAAAGGGATTGATCCTTGTCGGGGAATCCTGTATTTTCCCGAGCAGGGATGAGCGGACCACCGGAAAGCGCGTGGACTATTCCAACACGGAGAACGAGGGGATTGCAGACCCGCGCCCCATGCCCGGTTTCTTCCCTTGCAGCGACTATCCGCAGTGGCTTGAGGCTGTCAGGAAAGCGGTCTCCCGCTATGCTCCGGGCATTGACATCGTGTTCTGGACCTACAACTGGGGGAACAGGGAGGAAAAGGCGCGTCTCGACCTGATCCGCAGTCTGCCCTCCGACATCTCGCTTGAGGTCACATTCGAGATGTTCGAAAAGCGGCGCTACCCGAACCATACGATGGTGTCTCCGGATTACTCCATCACGTTTGCCGGTCCCGGCGCCTACTTCACCAGCGAAGCGGAAGCGGCGCATGAACGGGGACTGCGTCTCTACTCCATGACCAATACCGGCGGCATGACGTGGGACTGCGGTATGGTTCCCTATATCCCCGTTCCCCAGCAGTGGTTCAAACGTTATGAGGGGATGCATGAGGCACGGAAAAAATGGAATCTTTCGGGTCTCATGGATTCCCACCACTACGGCTGGTTTCCTTCGGTGGTCTGCGAGTGTGCGAAGTGGAGCTTCTGGGAGCCAGTGCCGGATATGAATGAGCTTCTCCGCCGGATTGCCGTGCGTGATTTCGGCGCGGATGCCGCGGATAAAGCTGTCGCCGCATGGGAGAAATGGAGCGAAGCGATCCGTTCCTACACGCCCGGATTCGACGATCAGGCGGGTCCGCTCCGGATCGGCCCCGCGTATCCGTTCATCTTTCATCCGGTGCTTTACCCGCACACGGAGCAGAAGATGAGTTTTCCGACGACTCCGCAGTCCTCTGTGGGCGCAAGATGGCTCCATGCGTTTTATCAGCCGGAACATGTCTACGGGCATACGAACTGCGGGCGGAGGATTCGGGAGGATGTGAAAATCATGTCCTCCGCCGTGGAAATCTGGGGGCAGGGGGTGAAG
>DXVA01000466.1 GCA_019408975.1 Lentisphaeria bacterium
TCTCTCTGGGACGAGGTCAAGGATAAACTCAACGGCAGCGGGCTGGCTCTTTCCGGCGGGCAGCAGCAGCGTCTCTGCATCGCCCGCACGATCGCCGCCGAACCGGATATTCTTCTGCTCGACGAACCGACCTCTGCCATCGACCCTGTCGCCACGCTCAAAATCGAGGAACTGCTTCTGAAGCTGCGCCGGAAGTTCACCATTGTGATTGTCACCCACAATATGCAGCAGGCGTCGCGTATCTCGGACTTCACCGCCTTTTTCTACAAGGGGCATATCATTGAGCATGATACGACCGCGAAGATTTTCACCAATCCTTCAAACAAGAAAACGGAAGAATACATCACCGGACGTTTCGGCTGATATCATAGGAGAAATAAGAAATGAAAACGCATCTTTATAAAGAGATCCGCGCACTGGACCAGAAACTTTATTCGCAGGCGGTGGATGTCGCCGAAATGCTTGGCAATGTCGTCAAGGCGTTCCTGAACGGGAATACGCAGGCAGCCGCGAAGATTGTCGAAAAAGACGAGGATATCGACCGGAACGAGATCATGATCGAGGAGGAGTGCCTCAAACTGCTTGCCCTTTACCAGCCTGTCGCGGGAGATCTCCGATACATCGTCACCGTTCTGAAAGTCAACGGCGAGCTGGAGCGCATCGGTGATCTTGCCGTGGATATTGCCGAGTTCACGACGGAGGCGAAACCCGATTCCGTCGTGCCGCCGCTTCCGGTCGATTTCGAGTCCATGACCGCTTCCGTCCGCCGGATGCTGGATTCTTCGATCAAAGCGCTTTCCAGCCACAATGTCCCCCTTGCCACGGAGGTCATCATGGGGGATGACGTGATCGATGAACTTCATGAGCGGTATTCGGAGCATTTCCCCGGATGTGTCAGGAATGACCCGGAACATATTGCGACCTATCAGGCTCTGCTTGGCGTCTCGCGGAGTCTGGAGCGGATTGCGGACTGCGCCACGAATATTGCCGAAGATGTGATTTATCTGGAGTCGGGGCGGATCGTGCGTCATGCCTACTCCCGCTTTTCCTGCGACGGTGAACACGCTTCCGTGATTGAAAAAGAGCTTTGACGCACTATTGTACAATACCATAAGTTTGACTTGTTTTTAACCTTGAAAGGTTTTGCCCATGAGCAAAGAAAGAATCATGATCGTCGAGGATGAGGAATCCATTCAGGAACTGATCAAGTATAATTTGCAGAGGGAGGGGTATCTGGTGCCGGTCTGCTGCGAAAACGGCGAGTCCGCACTGGAGAGCGCGGCCACTTACAAGCCGGACCTGATTCTGCTTGACCTGATGCTTCCGGGAGTGGACGGGCTTACGGTCTGCAAAAATCTGAAGGCGGACCCTGTCACGAAGCATATTCCGGTCATCATGCTGACCGCCAAAAGCGAGGAAAGTGATGTCGTGATCGGGCTGGAACTCGGCGCGGACGACTATATCACGAAACCGTTCAGCCCGAAGATCCTGACTGCGCGCATCCGTGCGGTGCTCCGCCGCATTGCCGCGCTTGAGGATGTGCCGGAGGATGAAAAAGAACTTTCGCGCGGGCCTCTGCACATGAATGCCGCGCGCCGTTCCGCCACCCTGAACGGACAGGAGCTCGACCTGACCTGTTCCGAGTTCAACATCCTCTATCATCTGGCGAAACGTCCCGGCTGGGTGTTCACCAGGAATCAGATCGTGAACGCGATCCGCGGGGACGATTACCCCGTGACGGAGCGCGCGATTGATGTCCAGATTGTCGGTCTCCGCCGGAAAATGGGAGAGTTCGGCGAGCTGATCGAAACGGTCCGCGGCATTGGATATCGTTTCTCGCAGGAGCCGTAACCTATGAAGACCTTCAATTTCAAACTGTTCATCTACCTGCCACTAATTCTGCTGCTGGCGATCATCCTCCTGCTGTTTGCCGTTTACAAGCAGGCTGCAAATCTGGAAGACGGTTATTTCGAGACAGTCCGGAATGATCTTGCCGCACGTGATTTTCTGATGAGCGATACTGTCGCAGGGTACATCCGCACGGGCGAGTTTGATAAACTGCGTGCCTACTGCCGGAAAATATCCGGGAAAATGGATACGCGTGTCACCGTGATCGACAGCAAGGGAAAAATCCTTGCGGAATCGGAAAATGACCCTCATTTCATGGAAAACCATCTGGAACGTCCCGAAGTCGCATCCGCTCTGGATGGAAAAGCCGCCGGAGCAACGCGTTACAGCAGCACACTCGGCACATACATGTCTTATTACGCCATACCGGTTGTGGTGGACGGCAAGACCTATTGCGTCCGGACCGCAGTCGGAGCCGCACGGCTCGGCGTCCTGCTGAAACAGGCGTTCCGCACGATTCTTCTTGCGGGGATCATCGGCGCGCTGGTTGCCGCCGGGCTCGCTTTCTATCTGTTCCGCCTGATTACGCATCCTCTGGATGAACTCCGCCGCGCCGCCGACCGCGTTGCGCAGGGAGATTATGACGTGAGCCTGCCTGTGCCGAACAACGGCGAGGTGCGGAGTCTTGCGATCGCACTGAACTCCATGAGCGAGGAACTGAAAGCGAAGCTGGCGAAGATCACACGTGAAAAGAATGAACGTGATGCGATTCTGTCCAGCATGACGGAGGGCGTGATCCTCGTCAAAGGCAACGGCATCATCAAACGCTGGAACAAAGCCGCGGAGGCGATGTTCAACTTCTCCGCTGACGGGAACCGCCTCTCCTTTGCGGCGATTGTGGGCAGCCGCGAACTGATCAGACTGACAGAGGATGCGAAGAATGCCGATGGAATTTTTGAGTCGGAACTGACTCTCAATATGCCGGATGGAGAACGCAGTTTCATTGCTCGCGCCGGACGTTTGAATCTCGGTGAAAAACGCAAGCCCGGCGTGCTTCTTGTCATTACGGACATTACCG
>DXVA01000467.1 GCA_019408975.1 Lentisphaeria bacterium
AGGCACAGTTTTTTCCGGCATGGCGAAAATCCTGCAGCGGACCGTGGCAAACTGCGGACGGTGTTTCGGGGTCCGGATATGCGCCATGATGTTGCCGCCGTATGCCGGGCGGATCTGATCAAGATCGGTATTTTCCTGGATATCCAGCACGGTGCAGTCCGCAGTCAGCCCGGAACGGAAACGGGCGGCGGCACGTGGCGCGAGAGAACGCCCGACCGAGGTTCCGCCAACCAGCACCACGGAAGGTTTCACGTAATTGATGAAATCCTCAAGCGCGGCGCAGTAAGGTTCGATCCTGAAATGTGCAAGTTCCTCCTGATCGTAAAGATAAATCTCGTCCACTCCGTATCCGGCGAGCTCCGCCGCGCATTTGTTGAGGTTGTGCCCGATCAGCAGACAGTAAACTTTCTGCCCGACTTTTCCGGCGAGTTCGCGCGCCTTGCCGATCAGCTCCAGCGTCACGGGGTGGACACTGCTCCCGACCATTTCCGCGACCACCGCCACGCCCTGCCATTTCGATTTGTCCACTCCCTTTTCGGACTCGTCTTCGACATACTCAAAAATTCCGTCGCCCTTTTTGCAGCAGATTCTGCACATGCGGCAGCCGGCATTGATGGAAAGCTCGCCGTTGGCATATTCAATCGCGCCGAACGGACAAAGCGCCTGAAGTTTCTTCACATCCGTCACCCTGCCCTCATGCAGCACCACATCCGAAAGATTCAGGTCCCCCGCCCCGAACGGAAACAGCGTATTGAGCTTCTTTTCGTCCGTGATCTTTTCCTGATGAATTACGATTTTCGCCATATTCTCACCTCAACTCGCCAGGGAAACGTTTCTCATACAGAAGCCCGTACAGCTTTCCGCTCAACTCGTCGGAAGAACCACGCCAAGTCTCCTTTTCCGTTTTGACCTCCGGCGGAAAAATCTTCTGAACCTGTGTCGGGGAGCCGTTCAAACCGTAGTGGCTCTCATCTTTGTCGGGAAGATCGTCCAGCGTGAGACAGGTGATCTTCTGATCCGCCGTCGCAAGCTTGCGGCGGAAGGACGGCAGGCGCGGCTCGAAAATCCCTTTCTCCACAGTCAGCAGGCAGGGCAGCGACATTCTGACGTCCACCACATGCAGAGGGATTTCCGCTTCGACATCCAGTTTTTTCCCCTCCATCAGGTCCATGAGCTTCGTCACATTCGTCAGATGCGGTATTCCGAGAAACTCCGCCAGTTCGGCGCCGACCTGCGCCGTATCGCCGTCCGTGGTCTGCCTGCCGCACAGAATCAGGTCATAGGAACCGATTTTACGGATTCCCTGCGAAATCGTATAAGAGGTCGCCAGCACATCCGCGCCGCCGAACCTGCGGTCGGAAAGCAGGAAAGCATCGTCCGCCCCCATCATAAAAGCTTCCCGCAGAACCTTTTCCGCCTGAGGCGGCCCCATCGTCAATGCCGTCACCCTGCCGCCGTATCTCTCTTTCAGGCGCATTGCGCTTTCGATTGCGAACAGATCGAACGGATTCATCTTCGACGCAACGCCGTCGCGCTTCAGTACTCCCGTCTTTTCATCGATCTCCACCTGTGCCGTCCCCGGCACCTGTTTGATGCAGACAATAATATCCATATTTCTCCCTTTAATGATATGTTTTCAAATCTTTTCCGCAATCACCGAAACACCGTCCGGAATGACGGCTACTTTCGCATCCGCACCGCAAAGGCCGAATGCCGCGGCAAGAGCCTCGCCAATCGAGGACGCTGTATGCAAGTGCATTTCCCGCAGCATCTTATGATCACAATGCGTCGTCACCATTATGACGGTATGTTTTGCAAGAATGCGCGCAAGGATCTGATACTCCCACTGGTCAGGCTCCGTCCTGTCGCGCGGGATCTCCGCCACATCTTTCAGAATCCGTTCCGGCGACGAGGAGGCAAGATGCCGGTAGAACGACTCCCCGCCGTGACCGTCCGAACAGCTTGCGCAGAGGATGATGACTCCGCCCTCGCGGCAGACCGCCTCCCCCGCAGTCATTCCCTTGACCGCCTGATATACATTCTGGTCCAGCGGATAGCCTCCGTTGCCCGTAATCACGATATCCGCCTCCGGCACTCTGATCCGCGCATACTGCTCCAGATATGCAGTTCCAGCCCGGTGCGCGGCGCAGGAATCTCCGGCAAATGCCGCAATCACCTTTTTCTTTGCATCAATCACCACATTCACGATAAACGCAAGCTTCGCCGCTTCCGCCGCATACAGCATATCCCGGTGAATCGGATTGCCGTCCAGAATGCCGGCCCGCGCCTTCGGGTGCATAATGAACTCGGCGCAGTGATTCGCCAGAACCGTCCGGCGGGAAGCGACTCCGGGGAGCACACTTTTGCGCCCGCCGGAAAAACCGGCAAAAAAATGAGGTTCGATGAACCCTTCGGCAACCAGCAGGTTCGTTTCCGCCGCCAGCCTGCTGATGACAAGGTCGCCGCCGGACGGCAGTTTCCCCAGATGCACAAGTTGAGAATCGTCACCGGAGTCATGCACCGCAATTTTCTCATGTTTCACGATCTCCTCGCCGAACTTTCCAATCAGCTCCGCCTCCGTCGTCGGACGGTGAAAACCGGTGGCGATCAGAATCGTGATGTCAATGTGGGGATTCCCCCTGCGCAGCCGTTCCAGAATCTGCGGCATGATGACTCTGCTCGGAACCGGGCGCGTGTGGTCGCTGCTGATGACAACGGCATTTTCTGCTTTGGAAGCAAGCTCCTCAAGCGGCGGAGAATCAAAAGGGGCATCCAGTGCGTGCCTCACTTCGGCGGTTTCGTCAACGGATGCCGGCGGCAGAGTCGAATGGAAACACCCGAGAAAATTCTTCTCGTCGACCCGTCCCGCAAGTACAGTTTTCCCGTAAGGTATTTCGATGTCCGGCATATTGCAACTCCCTCTTG
>DXVA01000468.1 GCA_019408975.1 Lentisphaeria bacterium
TAAGAATTTTCACCCTCATAGAGCTCCTCATCGTCGTGGCGATCATCGCGATTCTGGCGGGGATGCTTCTGCCCGCTTTGAACAAGGCGCGTGAGAAAGCATATACGATCAGGTGCATTAACAATGAGAAACAGATTGGAATCATGATGACCAGTTATGTTTCTGACCATAAGGAGTATTTTCCGCTTTATTCGCCTCCTTACTGGGGAAAAACCTTTTATGACAACGGCTACATGAAAAATCCGAATATTCTGCTTTGCAGTACTTTGCTTTCCATGAATCCTGCAACAAAGGAAGTTCTGCTGACCGGCAGCAATGCCTTTGCTTTTATTGCCTACGGCTATAATTGGCAGATTATCGGTTCACGGATGGGATTCCCGTCCGGAGATTCAAGACGTTCCACCGCTTCTGCAAAACTGTCGCAGATTCGCAGAAGTCAGATGTGCTACCTGGCAATGGATTCACGAGTCGGCTGGACTTCTCCAAAGTTTGACGGAACTTACAGAGTGAACGCAAGTCTGCCCAGTAACGCCGGTTACGGAATTCCTCATGCACGCCATGGCGGAATGGTCAATATTATTTATACCGATGGACATGCCGCATCCGTTCGCGCAAATCTTCTGAATCCTTATCTGGAACTTGGCTCCGGTTTGAATGAAGATCGCTGGACGGGGGGCAGCCAATAAGAATTTGGCGGTATTATGCTTTGATTCAATTGTAAAGAGATTTATCTGATAAGATTACAGAAAGGATTATTGCGAATGAAAAAGATCGTTTGCCTGTTGCTGCTTTTTTGTTGTGCATGGATTGCAGGTGCAATAGATACATTTTCCCCGATTGCAAAAGGAAAGCCCTGTATTGCCCTGAAGGTTCTTTCCCATTATGCACCTGTAATTCGTGCGGAAAATGAGTTCCGCAATTTCATGCGTGCCGCTCTTGGATTGTCTGATTATGATGGAAACCGCGGGTATTACACACTTCAGCTCGCTGTCGCCGGAGATGGTTCATCCGGCAAGGCGGATGAGGCGATGGTAAAAGCTGGGTTGAATTTTGAGAAACTCGGAGTGGAAGGTTTTCTGCTTGCCAAAGATGGAAAACGTTCCTATATCCTTTGCGCTTATTCCCCGAAAGGAGTGTTGAACGGTGTTTATAAAATCATGGAAAAGACCTTGGGGATTGTGTCACCGCGCCCGCTGACCGGACTTGAGTTTCCATATCCGGTGGAAAAAGCGGTTCCTTTGGCTTTGCCTTATTGGGAAGCTCCCGCTTTTTCAATTCGCGGACTTTCTCCCTCTGGTGCCACTCACCGCAATCCCCAGCCTGATTTCCATGATTGGATGGGGCGGAACCTGATGAACTGCCGGGGATTGGGACAGACTTCCTATTTTGACATGGCATGGGCGCTGGAACCTTACGGTTTTCTCAGGAATATAGGCGGACATTCCTTTCACCAGTGGCTTCCTCCGTCGGAATATTTTAAGAAGCATCCGGAATATTATTCGCTGATCGGCGGGAAGCGTGTTGCTGCGGGGAAAGGAGCACAGATCGCGCTGGGAAACCCGGAGGTGATTGATATTATCGTATCTAAAATGATCGAATACAAGAAGAAATATCCGGAGTTGCAGGTCTTGCCGTTCGGTTACAATGACAGCTGGACGAATGGTTTCGGATGGGGGGAGGACCCGCTGGATCAGAAACTGGATTCTCCGAATGATCTGCCGAAGCCCGGCTCGAAACGCCCCCGGACTTATTCCACCCGCTATATCAAGGCGGCAAATCAGGTCATTGAACGGGTCAACAAGGTTTTTCCGGATGTGAAGCTGGCGGTTTATGCCTACCATTTCGTCATGATGCAGCCGCCGGATGCGCCGATTCATCCGAATCTGGTGGTTGCTTTTGCGCCGTTGTACAAGTGCTGCCGCCATGCGATCAACGATCCCGTGTGCCCGCGTAATAAACTGATCAATGAATGGCTTGTGGGGTGGTCTGAAAAGACGAAAAATATTATCGTGCGCGACTATTACATGAGTACGAATTTCAATACTCCGTTGATGCCGCTCTATCTGATCAAAAAAGAGCTCCAATATTACAAGAGCCTTGGATTGCTTGGCGCCACGCCGGAAACGCATCCCGACGGTCCGAACGGAGGCAATGTTTACGGAAAAGAATATTTCAAATGGCTGCGGCGCGCCCCGCAGGATTATGAACTTTCATGGGATGCTTCGGGACTTTCCCATTTTGCATTGGCGCGCCTGCTATGGAATCCTGATGAATCTCTGGAGGATATTGTTTCGCTTTACTGCCGGAATTATTACGGTCCACAGGTAGGGAAAGTGATGACGCAGTATCATCTGGCGGTAGACAAGAACATTGAAAACAGTTCACACCCCGGAGAAAAGCCGTCTAAACCGGAAAAGGGCGATTTCCTCAATTCCGGCGACTGGTGTCTCTGCTGGAATTGGGAGCATCAGATCGGCAATTATGCTGCGGAGCTTTTCATGACGAAAGATCCTGAAGCAGTCGGGAAAAATGCGATGCCGCTTTTGAAGCCGCTGTATCAGAGCTGGAAGCTTGCCTTTGAGTCGGAGAACCGGCTGGTTGTAGAGCGTGTGGCGAAGGATTTGAACCTGATGGAAAAATACTTGTTGAGCTGCGGTTATGAGCTGTCACGGACATCGCTTGCCCGTTTTCAGACTCCGAGATTCAACCGTGTGGCAAAGAAAGATATTATCGTTCATTAAGGTGTCACTGAACATGAAAATTGTACAGAGGTAAAATACGGAAAGAGAAATCATGGAGTCCCATGTGAAACAGTTTTCTGCTTTTTTACCTGCAAAATGAGAATTTGCAAAATAGGAAATTGCTTATGGATTTTTGCGTGAAAGATGTTCCCGTCAGCCATGAATACGATGTGCTGGT
>DXVA01000469.1 GCA_019408975.1 Lentisphaeria bacterium
TCATAAAACTGTGACGCATGACAGTCCATCATCCGCAGTTTCGTTTCGAGAACGGAATCGATCTCCACGGCGGCGTCGGCGCGGATCGGGCGCGGATCGCGGAAACGGTCATAGCAGTAGGCGAAGACCGGATTTTTTGCGGGGATGGGGGTATCTGCGCAATAGAGCGGAACTTTGACCAGATAAGCGGCGTCCATGACAAGCTGTGCAATGGCGCGGTGGTCTGCGTGGTAGTCGCAGTTGCGGTGGGAAAGAACCACGTCCGGCTGGAAATTGCGGATGATGCGGATGACCTCCTCTCTGCTTGCGAGCGTGTTTTCGATTTCGCAGTCATGATGGTTCAATACCTGATATTCGGCAAGCCCCGCAATTCTGGCGGATGCCTGTGTTTCTGCGTAACGGCGTTCCGCGAGAGCTTTGCGGCCCATGGACTGATGTCCGCAGTCGCCGTTGCAGGCGGACACAAATTTGACAAGATGCCCTGCACGTGCCAGTTTAACCGCAGTGCCGCCGAACAGCAGGTCGCAGTCATCCGGATGCGCTCCGAAGACGAGAAATTTTTTCCGGTTCATTGTTCTGTATCTCCATGTTGTATGAGGTTCCAGCGCACCGCCGGAACCAGTGGGATCAATTATTCAATACAGCAAGAAACTGCCTGAGCCACTCGACATGGGCGGACCATGCGGGACCGGTTACGAAAATGCCGTCGGTAACGGCTCCAGTGAATCCGGCATCGACGTATTCCGCACCTGCCGCTTCGATTTCCGGTCTGACTGCGGGGTAGGCATTGATCTTCCTGCCCCTGATCACATCTGCGGCAGTCAGGAGCTGGGGGCCGTGGCAGATTGCGGCGACCGGTTTTCCATCGTTTACAAATGCGCGTATGAGCTCCAGAACCTTGCTGTTCAGGCGCAGATGTTCGGGAGAGCGTCCGCCGGGCAGAACAAGCGCATCGAATGCATCTGCGGAAATATTCTCGAAATCCGCATTCAGCGTGAAGTTGTGCCCGCATTTTTCGGTATAGGTCTGATCGCCTTCGAAGTCGTGAATTGCCGTGCGGATCTGTTCGCCGGATTTTTTCCCGGGGCTGACCGCCGCGACTTTGCAGCCGCAGACCTGAAGCGCCTGAAACGGCACCATGATTTCATAATCCTCCACGAAATCCCCGACGATCATCAGAATCTTTTTTGTCATTTTGACTCCTTGCTTGATTTGTTTTCCGAAATATTTCCATTTTTCCTGATCCACGAATCGAACAGGAAAAAGAATACGCCCGTCATTGAGACCAGAACCAGTGCGAGCGTGTAGAGCAGGGCGGCGAAACCTGCGGCGGTCGAATCGATACCCTGCGCTTCCAGCACCATCTGCGTGATCTTGTCCCGCGTGCCGAGCCCTCCCGGCGTGACCGGTATCGCCGCCGCCGTTCCCCCGAGCAGAGACGCCAGAACCGTTCCGCCGGCATGTGCCGTTGTTTCCGTGATTCCCGTGACGATCAGGACGAGCCCCGCAACAAGAAGCGGGTGCATGACCAGAACACTCAGCAGGAATGCCGCGAAAAGCCGTCCCGGGTCTTTGCGGCAGGCTTCTACGGAATCCAGCACCTGCCTGATTTTGCCTTTGGCGAGCCTGTCCATGAAATCAAGGCATTTCCCCGCAAAAGGAATCCGGAAAATCACATCCTGGAAAAAGAGCGCAAGTCCCGAGGCGAGTCCGGCGAGACAGAGCAGATAGAGAATGAGAACCGGATATTTTACCTCCGGCTGGAATGCCAGAATTGTTTTCATGGCGAAAGTGACTGCCGCCGCCACAAGGAAAAAGAGCGCCAGCATACCGATCACACGGTCGATGAAGATGGAGGTCACTCCGTGAAGCCTTTTCCCCTGCCGGGTTTCTTTGAGCAGGAATGCCGCTTTGACGACATCGCCTCCGACTGCGCCGCCGGGCATGCAGAGGGAGAAAAAGGTTCCCTGCATACTTAACGACAGGGCGCGCGGGAACGATATTTCGATCTGCTGGATGCGGAGCAGTATCCGCCAGCGGACTGCGCACAGAATCAGCTGAATCCCGATTGCAGCCCCTGCCAGTGCGGTAAAGACCAGAATGCGCCCGGAGGCGATCTGATTCAGGTGCGCGAAATCGATCCCGCGGGCGACCCAGCAGATCAGAGCGCCTGCGAGAATGAGTTTGAAAGCCTGGATGGCCCACTTTTTCCAGTTCAGTTTTTTTTCTGCGTCGTTTTCCACGATGGTTTCCTGTTGTTTCAGGCGGGTAATATACGTCTTTCCCTCCCGATATGCAAGAAAAGCGTCACACGGATGCAAAAACATCCCTGCGCCTGCGGAGCCCTTCATAGACGGCAATGGCTACGGAATTTGCCAGATTGAGGCTGCGCGTGAAGTTTCCCGGCATCGGAATCGTGTAAAAACGTTCCGGGTAAGAGTCATGGATATGCTGCGGGAGCCCGGAGCCTTCGCTTCCGAAAATCAGATAGGCGCCGTCCTCCATCGGGCAGTCCCAGTAAGCTTTTTCTCCTTTGGTGGAGTAGAAATACATCGGCGCGCCGCCTGCGGTTTTCACGAAATCCTCCCAGGATTCATGGACGGTATATTCGATGTGCCGCCAGTAGTCCATGCCGGAACGCTTCACATGTTTGTCGTCGAGAGAAAAAGAAATCGGTTTGACGAGATGGAGGTGACAGCGTGAGCAGGAGCAGATACGTCCGATATTGCCTGTGTTCTGCGGGATTTCGGGTGCGACGAGAACGACGTGAAAAAACAGTTCTTTCATTTTTCAGATTCATTTCCTGTGTTGAGCAGTTTGAAAAGCAGTGCGGGGAAGTTGCCGCCTTCGAGCGTTCCCATGCCGGGGAACGGATAACCGTGGGTGATGCTGTCCCCGAAACAGACG
>DXVA01000047.1:0-4456 GCA_019408975.1 Lentisphaeria bacterium
ACACATATCCTTCATTCTCCAGTTCCTGAATCGCCTGCCGGATTGTATTGCGCGAGAGGCTGAACCGTTCGCTGAGCTGCGTCTCCGAGTCCAGGCGCCCGCTGCCGTCAAAACCGCCCGCCCGGATTTTACCGATCAGGTAATCTTTCAAATTCTGATACTTGTACTTCTGTGCCGTGCTTGCATTCATAATGTTGTCTCAACAAGTTGTTTTCTTTATTATAAACTGAACTCTGCTTTTTGTCAAGGGGGTAAAGGAAAGAATCTGCAATTTTAGAGCGCAAGATACGTGTCAGGGGCCTGCCAGTCGGCGCTCCAGCGCGGGATTCTGCTCCAGAGTCTGCCAGTAGCGGGGGGAGGGGCCCTTGCGGACTTCGCGCATCAATGCCTTGAATGCGTCAACCGTATTCAGGAAGGAGGCGGATGCGCGGAGTTCGCCGGGGAAGCCGCGCCCGCGCAGATATTCCAGAATGGTTTTGCGGCTGATCCGGAGTGCCGTTTCCTCTCCGTAAAAATCAATGATGGAGTAGAAATGTATCTGCATTTCCTCTGCAAGTTCTTCGAGTGTCGGCGGTTTTGCGTGAGGATCGGCGATTTCACGGAAAATCCACGGATTGCCGAGCGCTCCGCGCGCGACCATGCCGTTTTCACATCCGCTTTC
This sequence comes from Lentisphaeria bacterium, assembly GCA_019408975.1. Taxonomy (GTDB): domain Bacteria; phylum Verrucomicrobiota; class Lentisphaeria; order Victivallales; family UBA1829; genus UBA11452. The sequence continues at coordinate 662 of DXVA01000047.1, forward strand.
TGTAACAAGCGTATGGTAAAGTGCGGCGGACAGCGCGCCGCCGTTTGCCACGACGGGAATGGAAAGGTTCTTCCTGACCTCTTTGATGATTTCATGGAATACGGGCCCGGAATAGAACATCTTCATCAGCCTCCCGTGGACCGTGATTGTTTTTGCTCCCGCATTTTCAAGACGTTTTGCGAATTCAACGGTCGGAGCGGGATCATTTTCGTCCAGAATGCGCATTTTTGCCGTGACCGGGATCTTCGAGTGTTCCGCCAGAATGGAAAAAGCTTCGATCGCCTGGTCGGGGCGCCGGACAACGAAAGTTGCGCCTTCTCCCTTTTTCGCGACCTTCGGAGCGGGGCACCCGAGGTTGAAGTCGAGGACGGAGAAATCAAGCCCGTTGATGATTTCAACCGCCTTTTTCAGTATCTCCGGTTCGGAGCCGACAAGCTGGATTCCCAGAAAATCTTCGGAGGGGTCGCGCTTGATCAGGTTCATGGTCTTGCGGTTGCCGAACACGAGGGAACCGGCGTCCACCATTTCCGTGAATGCATAACGGCAGCCGTGGCGTCTTGCTGAAAGACGCATCGGCAGGTCGGTGTGCCCTGCGAGCGGAGCGAGAATTGCGGTTCCGGATGGGTAAATGCGGTTGTTCATGAAATGAGCTGTCCGTAAAATGAAATTCCCCGCATTCAGGCGGGGAAAGAGAAATTCAAACCGTTGGAAGATCAGCGGGAGAAAAATTTCGCCGCGTCTTTTTCATTTTTGATTTCGGGAGCGCCGTCCGCTGCGCACCATTCCTCGACATGGACAATCTCCTCGCCGGGGCCGAGCTGGTAGAGCGGGCTGAGGGTTTCCGCCTCAAGCATCTTTTCGTTGGTGTAGATTTCGATGCTGCATCCGTTGTCCGGGTATTCCGCGTCGATGAAATGCTCGAAACTCTTGGTGAAGACCGTTCCCTTGTTGATGTAGGAGAGCCAGCCGTTTTCGCAGTTGAATCCGAGCTTGCAGGGCGATTTTTTTGCATCCTGGCGGACCAGCAGGAAATCTTCTCCGAAAGTATAACGCGGATCGTTCATGCGTGTGTAGGGCCAGAATGCGTAGAATGTATTCGGGAGGAGCGCGAACGGAGCTCTGTTCTGCGGCGCCACAGCGACTCCGCCCGGAGCCATGACCGTGATCGCCCATGCCGCAACTTCGATTTCCCACATGTTGTCGTTGCGGAGATGATGTTCGATCTTGAATTTATTTCCGCCGAGAGGCGTAATCACGACGGTTTTGGTGATGCCGGTGGTTTTTTCCTTGCCCGCCGAGAAGGAGACGCTGCCGTCTTTAAGCTCCTTGACCGTTACTTTGGAGTTGTCCGGCGCATAGGTTCTCGGCTTGATTTCCGGTGAGTGCCAGAGACGGTGCCCGCCGTAGTTGACCCATTCTTTCGCGCCGCTTGTCCCGGCAAGGTCTTTATCGACATTGAAAATATTGTGTTTGTTTTTACCGACGAATCCGCCCATGACGCGCGGCCCGACATCGGTTGTGACGATCAGCTTGAAATCGCCGCTTTTGAGTTCCACACAGTTTTTCCAGCCTTGGAATGCCACTTTTTTCATCTTCTCACCTCTGTTATTTGATCGTGATGCGATACAATACACCCTCGAATGCCGTGATTCCAGCGCGTTTTTTCATTCTTGCAGTTTTTTCTTCACATGGACAATCCGGCGCCCGTCCGCCAAAGCATTTTCTCCTATGCGCTCGTAACCGCATTTTTCATAGAATCCGGCGCCGTTTACTGTCGCATGAATGTGAAGCGTTTTCAATCCGTGTTCCCGCGCCGCTTCTTCATATGCAGTGAGCAGCTGTCTGCCGGTTCCTTTTCCCGTGGATTCAGGCGCAACATAGAGAGCCGCCTGTATTTTCCGAAAATCCGAGCAGGAGGCAAAGCCGACAACCCTGCCATCCATTTCCGCAACCATGAAAAACGGGGATTCCGTTATCAGTTCAAGGATTTTTTCCGGCGTTTTGCTTCCTGTCCATGAGGCGATCTGAGTGTCCGTATAATACGGTGCGCAAAGATGCCGTATGCTCCGAACCCAGACATCCGCAATCGCTGGCGCATCCTTCTTTTCTGCGTTGCGCAATTTGACCTCGCCCATATGATACTTTCCTTCCGAATATTGCATGTTTCACTGAAATTTTCAATATAACAGGTGGAATTTCTGTTTGCAAGCGGAAAGATTTGATATTGCCATATTGAAAAAGCGGAAAAGCGTTTTATGTTAACGCAGAGTTCCGCATGAAATGCTCTCGGATATTCATTGGATTGCATCTGCGGAAGACTGCTTGTACCGTTGGAGTGCGGTGAGACTGGATTTTTATGCGTGGCAGTTTTTTTGAATCAAAGGAAATTTTTAATGAGGATTGCATTTGCCGTATTGAAATATTTCCCGTTCGGGGGACTGGAACGGGATATGCTGCGGATGGCGGAAAGTGCCGCAAAGAGGGGGCACCGTGTCGTGATTCATACCTCGAAATGGGAGGATGATGCCCCGCTGCCGGAAAACATCGAAGTAAGACTTCTTCCGTTGAACGGCATTGCCAATCACAGCCGGATGCTGGAGTTTGAACGGAAGTTCAATCAGGCTGTAAAAGAGAGTGTTTTTGATGTGAAAGTCGCGTTCAACCGGATCGGAGGATGTGATTTTTACTTTGCCGCCGATAATTGTTATGCTGTGGAGATGCCGAAGAAACATCCGAAATGGGTGCTGTCGCTCCTGCCGCGCTACCGTACTTTTCTGGATCAGGAGAGAAAGGTCTTTTCCCCGGAGTCCTCCACACGTGTTTTTTATATTACGCCGCACCAGAAAGAGGATTTCATCCGCAGTTATGGAACGCAGGAGGAGCGTCTTCTTTATCTGCCCCCCGGCATCAATGGAAAATGTGTCCGTCCGGCGAATGCGGATGAGATCCGTGCGGCGAAACGCAGGGAACTCGGCGTTGCGGAAGGGGAGCGGATGCTTCTTCAAGTGGCGTCCAATTATAAATTGAAAGGCGGAGACCGTTCGATTGAGGCGCTGTCTTCCCTGCCGGAAGCACTCCGGAAACGTTGCAGATTGTTTTTTGCGGGGGTTCCCCAAGGGGGAGCGGGGGAGTCTCTGGCGCGGGAGCTGCATCTGGAACGGCAGGTTGTTTTTCTCGGCGGGCGCAAGGATGTGCCGGAGCTGCTGCTTGCGGCGGATCTGCTGGTGCATCCCGCGCGGAACGAAGCGACGGGGACGGTGCTTGCCGAGGCGATTGCCGCCGGGGCTCCGCTGATTTCATCCGGGGTGTGCGGGTTCCGGAATTTCGTTGAGGATGCCGGGTGTCCGGTCATTGCGGAACCTTGGAATCAGGATATTTTCAACCGCTTGCTTGCCGAAGTCCTGGAACATCTGGACGAATATAAGGCAAGAGCGCTGACGCACGCGTCCGAAGTGGATTTCTGCCGCCGCGCCGAGGTTGCGGTCGATTTTATGGAACAGTTTGCCGGGAAGTCCCGGAAAAAATAAGAAAGCAGGGGGGCGAAACGGGGATTCGCCACCCTGCCGGTGGTGAGTTTCAGCACTGAATCAGGAGCCCGGAACAGGGCCTGATGCTGAAATTGAACGTGATCGTATCGTTTGTCCTGTTGAACGGGACTTCAAAACAGTTTGTTTTTTCATCCAGAAGCCGGACGGTCAATGTTTCCTTTTCCTCTCTGGTCAGTCCTTTGAGCTTGATTTCCATTTTCCTGGACCCGAAATTGTCGTCATCGCTGAAAGAGCCGATCACGACTGC
>DXVA01000047.1:4466-19163 GCA_019408975.1 Lentisphaeria bacterium
GAGAACCTGCACCATCGGGTCGCTGGATTTGGATTCGACCTCCGTTCCGAGGCTTGCCAGTTTTTCAAACATGAAGTAGGAATACCATGGCTTCTGAATGTCGAAAGTGACGGGATGCCAGAGCCCGTTCATGCCGCAGCCGACCCGCATGTCGTAATACATCAGCATGTCCAGCGGCAGTTTCTGGCATCCTAACATTGCGCAGAGCGCATATGCCGCACCTTTCATGCCCGCCTCCTGTTCCAGAGAATAGACCCACTCATCGGACCAGCCTTTCACGTAATTCCATTCGTTCAGGATGCTTTCCGCCTGCGGCTGTCCGTGAGTGTCCATGTAGTCTCGCACTTCCTGTACACTTGTAAAAATATCCGATACATTGCAGGCATAGCGGTGCCAGCTGTAGAAGTCCAGTTTGATATGCTGTTTCTCCAGTTCGGCAAAGAACTTTTCCGTCCACAGGTCTCCGCGCCAGTTGTTGATTGGAGCGCATGAAGCGGGGCCTCCGATTTTGAGTTCCGGAAAACATTTTTTGAGATGTTTTGCCGTGATGCAGAACATCCGGCGGAACTCCTCGGCGGTTCCCTGCCAGTTGCGTTTATTGGGGGAATCGTCGCCGTCCAGATCCGCTTCGTTCCAGATTTCCCAATAGGTGATTTTCATATTGAGCCCGTTCGCCCAGGAGCCGGTGCAATGTTTGACGATATGTTCGCAGATGACCGCAAACTTCCTGAAATCCGGGGGAACGCAGGTGAACCATTTTCGCGGATTGTGTTCAATACTGCCGCCGAGACGGAAGAACGGCTCTGTTCCGGCACGTTCGATGCCTTTCAGGTAAAGGTCCGTCATGACGAAATCGTAACTTGCCGGGTCGGTCGGGTCGGCGTTGAAATCCTTGAAGATCGCGCGGACGTCAACGGTATGCGGCGCGCCGTATGCGCTGCAGAAGTTTGCGTCATGCAGCCTTGCGTATGGAATGCGCAGCATTTTGAACGTGTCGAAATTCCCGCTGGTCTGATCTCCGCGGGGGATTTTGGGTCCGTTGTTGCCTGCGTTCATCGGTTTGATCCTGCCAAGCTTTCTGGTGAAATCCACGGAGATTTTTGAAAGCGCTTTATCTGCCATGATGGAGCCCCGCTGGTTAAATAAGCTTTACGCCGTTGATGGCGCAATAGTTTTCAATGAGCTCCAGATTGTCGCCGTAAGTGACGATGTAGTGCTGGCTCATGACGTTTTTCAGAAAATCGTCGGACGGTTTTCCGAAACAGACCTCAAGGCTCGGAAGCTGCGGGGCGGGGGGAGCCCATCCCGCCTCCTCCCATTTTTCGGGAGTCTTCGCTTCCGCCTTGACTGCGTGAATCACAAGTTCGCCGCCGACCTGTGCCAGACGCACGATCGTGACGGTGCCGGTCTTGACTTTGGAAACGTTCAGAAGTCCTTCTCCGAAAGATCCGAATGCATTCGGCATGACGGTAATTTTTCCATCGACCGCGGAGGCGGGAACGTAGTCCGGCACGCCCATGAAAGCGGAATCTTTCGTGAACTCATAGAACTCCATGTAGGCAGGAGTTTTTCCCGTGAGGTATTTCATGATGAGCTGTGTAACCGCCCCATAAGAATCGTTTTCCGGCACGGACGGAATATCCATTTCGTCATGCAGGAGCGTCAGGGCGCCCGCCGGAGCGAATTTCAGCAGTTTTTTCACGCCGTCCACATCGCAGAAGGAAAACGCGTCATATCCGCGCTCCCTGATTTTCTTCTGGAAAGCAAGGGAGAGGCGCACGGAATTTTCCACGGTGCCTTCCTGCGGCGCTCGCACGAAATTCCAGTTTTTTCTGATTTTCTCCGCAAGCGCGTCAATTTCATCTTGCGGGATTTCCCTGATGAGTCCGTCGATTTCAAGCAGATCGAAGTGCTCGATTTCCGCGCCGATTTTTTTCTTGAGGAGATTGCCGTCGTAAAGCGTGCCGAAAAGACGCATGTCGCGATAACCGCTCATACCGATGAAGGCATGGCGCATCATCGCCGTCGCGGATGCCGCCCGCAGGTAGGAGACGGCTTCGTCGCAGCGCGGAGCGGAGTCTTTGAAATTCACGAGATATTTGAAATTGTAACCCATCTCCTGCATCGGAGCGCGGAGCGCCGTAGTGCCTGCCTGATCGGCGGTTGTGACGAAATGACCGCCGTCGCGCCAGCCGCTGAGCCCCCAGAGAAGCATCGGTTTATGTTTGAAAGGCTCGATGACCTTGATGACCGCCCAGGTCGGAATCCAGCCGGCGATGCAGACGACCAGGGCGTCGAAGTCGCCTCTGGAGAGTTCTTCCACTGCACGCTGTGCCTGTTTCCCTTCGGGATCATCGCTGACCGGTGCTGTTTCGACCAGTTCCACGCCGCGTTTTTTAAGTTCATCCGCGGCGGTTCTGCATCTGCCGTCGATGAATTCGCGCGGAGTGTTGACCTCGCCGAATCCCACGAATCCGGCACGGATTTTCCATTCTTTACGGATCATAATCTACCTCCGAATGTTGGCATTAATAGTGAATTCAATTTCTGATACTGCCTGAAATATTCCTGATATGCGGCGGAGTCGCCGTCCGGTTCAATCCGGGTGGATACCCTGACCATGTGCGCCGCGGCGGCAGCGGTGTCCGTGAAATCGCCGCATGCGACGGCTCCGAGAATCGCCGCGCCGAGCGATGTCGCCTCCTCGCATTCCGTGACCGTGACGGGCAGGTTCAGGACATTCGCTTTGATCTGGAGCCACAGACGGCTTTTGGATGCGCCGCCCAGAGAACGGATCTCCGCGATTTCCGCGCCGAGACTGCGCAGGACTTCGATGTTGTCGCGCAGGAGATAAGCCACGGATTCCATGATTGCCCGCGCCCAGTGCCCGCGCTTGTGCGCCAGCGTGATTCCGTAGGCGGCACCGCGCGCCCGGGGATTGCATACCGGCGAGACTGCGCCTGCGCAATGGGGCAGGAGAATCAGACCATCGCTTCCCGCTTTGACCGCTGCCGCGGCTTCGTCGAACTCTTTGTAACTCATGCCTCCCGTGAATTCATCGCGGAAATGTTTCAGGAGCATTCCGGCGGTCGGCGCCCACGGCAGGAGCACGAAGGTATCCGGCGCAAAACCCAGATAGGTGCTGAGCCGCCGCTCCTCATCATAGACCAGCGACGGAAAGGCGGCGCAGAGCGCAAGGGTGCATCCGGTCGTTTCCGAGATCATCCCTTTTTCCGCACAGCCGCTTCCGAGGTTGCCGCAGACATGGTCGATCGGCGCTGCCGCCACCGGTGTGCCTGCCGGAATCATGGAATCGTTTTCGATGCATTGCCCGATGATTTCCCCGGAGTCCCTGAGTTCGGGAAGCTGTTCCTCCCGTATGCCGAGAAAATCCAGCATCCGCCTGTCGTATTTCTTTGTACGGATGTCATAATAAAGACTTGACGGCATCAGCCCGCGGCAGGTCGCACAGCACCCGGTCAGTTTGTGGACAATGTAATCTTCGACCATCAGGTATTGTGCCGTTTTTGCAAAGAGCTCCGGCTCGTTTTCGCGATACCACAGGATTTTCGCCGCAGGCCAGCAGGGAAGCATTTCAGTCTGCCCGGACAGATGGAAAAGCGGGCCGGAGGTGAACTCTCTCTCAATGATTTCCGCCTCGCGGCCCGCCCGGTTGTCCAGCCATACAATCGCTTTGCGAAGCGGCTTGTGATCCGCCCCCGTCATGATCAGCGTCTCCGCCTGTCCCGTAACGGACATTGCACGGATTTTTTCCGGTGCGGCGCCTGAGTTTTCAATGGCGGTTTTTACGGCTTCTTTTGTCGAAATCCAATACTGTTCCGCATCGAGTTCGACAATATCCGGCGCCGGGGTTTCAAGAGTGTATTCGGATAACCCGGTTCCGCACTGAGTGCCGCTGCCGTCGAATACCACCGCTTTGATTCCGGTCGTCCCGATATCAAGTCCGAGATAATAGCTGCCGCTCATGATTTCAACCGCTTTTCTGCGTGGAACGGATTTCCACCTGATTCATGCTGATGCGGCTGACACGGTTTGCCACGATTGCCTGCGTGTCTCCGGTTTCCGAAACGATCTCGCTGAAACGGATGTCGTCGATCCATGTTTCCGGACTGCCTTCCAGACGGATCGGCTGTTTTGCGCGGATGCGGAAATTCGAAAACGTCATTGCGCCGATGTAGCGGAGACGGACCGTGTCTTCCACATTGATCCACAGCGGGACTCTTTCCGATTCGATCACGAAATTCGAGAACGTCAGGTTCCGCAGATCAAGGTAGCCGGTGCATCCCTTGCGGAGATAACGCACGGGATTATTGATGTTGATTCCGTTGCCGCGACCCTTGAACGTGATGTTGCTGAAGGTGCAGCGGCGGATCGTGTCGTCGCTCGGGCATCCGATGCGGATTCCCTGGCACCAGCTGTCCAGCGTGCAGTTGGTGATCGTGACGTCTTCGCAGACGGCATGGTGATCTGGCGAACGCCGGATTGCGCGCAGGATGATGCAGTCGTCGCCCGTACGGAAAAAACTGTCGCTGACCGTGACTCTGCGGCAGTCGTCGATATCGATTCCGTCGTTGTTGATCATCTGCTGGCAGCCCGTGACGCGGATTCGCGACACGTGCACGTCGTCACATCCCAGCAGCCAGAAAGTCCAGCCGGGGGAGTCCACGAAGGAAACTCCCTCGAACAATACGTTTCTGCAGTTGAAGAACTGAACCATGCGCGGGCGCGGGTGCGGCGGTTTTGCGAATGCAGTGTCCGCGGGGACATCCGTATTATAGAAATCGGGTCCCGAACCGTTGATTTCGCCCATGCCGGTGATCGAAACATTTTCTGCGTGCGCCGCCGCGATCAGGCATTTGCGGCTCCCTTCCGGCGATACGTTGTCGAAGCCCGGATCGCGGAAATCTTCATACTGTTCCGGATTGGAATATCCCTTGATTTTCGAACCTGCGGGAATATGGAGTTCCACATTGCTTTTCAGGTGGATCGTGCCGGAAAGGTAAACACCCGGTTCAAGACAGACCCTGCCGCCGCCCGCATTGTGCGCCGCATCGACCGCCGCCTGAATCGCCGTTCCTGTTTTTTCTGCGACAGTATAATTCGCCATAATCCGTTTTCCTTATTATTCAAACAGTTTGTTGATCTCGTCCGCCGTGATGTCCGCCAGTTTGTATCCGCCGTCGGACCCGACCTGCCCGTTGATGATGAGCCCGCCGTATCCGCCGAATTTTTCCGCGTCCGGACTGGGCAGATAGCCCGCGTGGAAGTTGCCGCCGCCGGAAAGCTGGACGAGAAAGGTCTGGAACGCATGGGAACGCGCCTTGATGTTCTGTCCGTAATAAAGATACAGTTCAAACGGGTTGTTTGCGATGGCGATATCGCCGAGGCGGATCACGTTCATGTCGAAGACATATTCCGGGTTTGCATCCTGGTCTTCATAGCGTTTGATCACAGCCTGCGCGTTCTTGATCAGGACAAAATGGTGCAGCTTGCTGTCATAGGGGCCGGGGCCGTCAAGCTTTTCGTTCGCATGGGTTTCCGCACAGAACTCTTCAAAAGCCCTGTCTTCCGGCATGATCGCGGTCAGGCGCGCAAGTTCCGCCTGCGCCTCTTTGAAATCCATATAGGATGCACGGCGTCGCGGAAGCGTTACATTCACGACCCTGCTTTTCAATACGGGAGAGTAATCGATCGGTCCCGGAACGGCTGACCTGACGGCATCCAGCAGACGTTCCGCAAGAACCGGGACTCCGTCGGCATGCCAGAAATCCGGTTCCGTCGTATAATGCCGGACAAGATCGCGGGGAGACTGGCAGCCCGCGGGGGAAATCTGGTAAATGGTATGGAATTCTTCTCCGTATTCTTTCTTGAGAAGTTCGCGCGCGGCTCCTGCAAAATCCGAGGACACCACATAGGTGGATTCCATATTCTGCGACGGACATGCCGCATTGAGAATCATGCCGGTGCGCTTTCCCTGTTCATCGAAAGTGAAAAGCATCTCGATCCCGGTGTCCTCGCCGGCTTCCATGCCGATGAAATCCGGGCGCGTCGTATCTCCGTACATTTCCGCTTTTCCATTGGAGTAAACGGCGCGGCGGCAGTGTCCGATGCGTGCATTGCCGAATGCCCGCGCGATTCCTCCGGGCTTCCGGCTTTTCCATGCTCTGATGATATTGTCCGCAATGATGGGAATGGCGAAATCGGCATACTCCTCCGGGGTGAGCGTTTCATCTCTGAGTTTGTTCCATGCCGCCGTGGCGACGCCTACGACTCCTTTTTCTGTGTTCCGGAATGCGATGGACGGTGCGCTGTGCGTGTGGATGGCGTTGAGGAATATTTTCTTCGTGTCAATCGAGGGATCGCGCTTCGCGACTTCTTCGCGCAGGCGGTCTACGAACTGTTGAGGGCATCCGCCGTTGTCGATCGAGCCCGTAATGAAATAATCATCGCCGGAGCTGACTGCCAGGACAACATTTTTCAGCCGGGAGTGGATTCCTTTTGCAATCCGTGTGTAATACTGCCCGTAGAGTGGAATTTGCTTTCCGAGGGAATCCGGCGTGATATCCGCTTCGCTCCATCCGATCATCAGTGTTCCGTTCATAAAAAACAGCCTTTCAGTTTTGTTTTGTTGTATTGTTGATGTATTTTGTCGCCAGAAACAGAGTCGGTACCAGCAGGAGGAACAGGAATGCCCCCACAAGGAAAATGTTGCGTGTGCCGAAGAAATAGATTACCACCCCGCCGAACAGAGAACTCAGCAGGATGCCGATCATGCGCAGGCTTGAGGCGAGCCCGAACAGAACTCCCCGGCGGCTTTCAGGAGAGGAACGGGAAAGCATGGTCTGAAACGCGGGTTCGAGCCCGCCCGCCGCAAGAAAATTGAGAAAGCGCGCCCCGCCGAACACTGTCAGGGACATTGCATAAGCCTGAAGCAGCATGGTAGCGGCGGAGACGAGCAGCGAGGGCAGGGCGATTTTCTGCGGCGAATAACGGTCGCAGAGTTTGCCGATCAGGACGCCGGAAAGGATGCCGCCCGCCGCCGCCAGCGCGCTGATCCAGCCCGTGTAGCTGGCGGTATGTTCCATGCCGTGTATTTTTTCGACCATCATTGCGATATAAGGTTCGTCGAACCTTCGCGCGACGCCCATCATGACAAAGAGAAGCAGAATGATCCAGATGCCGGCGGAGAATCCGCTCAGCATCCCCTGCTTTCTCATCCCTTTGCGGGGCGCCTCCGCCCGGACGAAATTTTCATCCACGAAGAACTGGACCAGCACCCCGCCGATCAGATACAGAATGCCGCAGATGATGAACGCCCATGTGAATCCGAAGTAGTTGACGATCAGCCCTCCGGCGAGAAAACCAGCCATATTGCCGCTCCAGAGCGCCGTGCTGAGCGTCCCGAGGGCGAATCCGTGGTGCGCTTCCGGCGTGTTCGTGACGACAAGTGTCTGTGCCGCCGTCACCGTGCCTGAAAACGCGGAAATGAAGAAACGGATCACGATCAGCACAATGACGTTCGGCGCAAGAATCAGGCAGGGAAAGAGAATCCCGGAAACATAATTCGCGCGCAGGAGCATCAGTTTTCTTCCATATCTGTCCGCAAGCATTCCCCACAGCGGCGATGACAGGCAGAAGCTGAAAAGCCCGAAGAAATTGAATGCGGCAACCCACAGCCCGCGCATCTGTTCGTCTTCGATGTGCAGGTGATCTCTCAGATAGATCGGGATAAACGGCATGACCGCCGCAAATCCCGCCATGGACAGAATCTGCGACAGCCACAGGAAAAACAGGTTCTTTTTCCAGTTGATTTCCCGCGCTGGGGTGTTCATAGCTTGACCCAGCTCCTTTTTTCCGCCGATTCTCTGACTTTTTCAAGGAGATACTGGATATAGATTCCCTGTTCGAGTGTCGGGCCGAGCGCTTTCCCGGAGTGAATCGAATTCAGGAATGTGTAAAGACAGTGCATGTGTCCGCGCAGCCAGCCCATCGGCGCTTTCGGCGTCGGGAAACCGGCAGGCTTGTCATAACGCTGTCCGCAGTCGATGGCTGTCCAGCCGCGCATTCCGCCAATCGGTTTCGAGGCGGCGGAACAGTCGTAATAATAGAGCCGGTGCAGGTCCATCGGCACCATCTTCAGCGCGCCTTTGCTTCCGTAGATTTCAAAACTCATCTCATCCTCGGTGCCTGTTGCGATCTTGGACGCATTGATGTTGCCGCAGGCGCCGTTCGGCAGACGTACCGTCGCCAGCATATTGTCCTCCGCATCGACTTTGACCATCTTCGACGGGTCTTCGGCGGAAGGTCTTTCCGGGTATGCGATGTGCGTGACAGCGGAGAGTTCGCTGAATTCGCCGAGCAGATAGTTCATGAGGTCGAGTACATGGCTGCCGAGGTCCGCCACGACTCCACCGCCGGATGCCCCGGAGAGCTTCCATTTCAGCGGCGCTTTCGGATCGGAACTGCCGGAATGCAGATAGGATGCGCGGAATTCCAGAATGTCGCCGATCTTCCCTTCCTCAATCAGCTGTTTCGCGCGAAGCGTGATCGGGAAAAAGCGGTTTTGCAGCGTCATCTGGGAGATGCCTTTGTAGTCTTTGAGCGCTTCCTTGATCTGCATAGCCTCGTCGAGCGTTGCCGTCAGAGGCTTGTCGCAGTAAATGTGCTTGTTATGCCGGATTGCGGACATGACCGCTTCGAAATGCAGGTTGTTCGGCGTGCAGATATCCACAATGTCGATATCCGGATTTTCCGTGATTTCACGGTAATCCGTGACCGCGTGTTCCGCTCCGACCTGCGCCGCGCCCTTTTCCGCCGTGACGGTTTTCGAGGTGCAGACATGCGTGATTTTGCTTTTGAACTCCTGCTGATCGTAAAACAGAGGAATGTTCATGTGCCCGTAGGCATGAACTTTTCCTATGAATCCGAATCCGACCATTCCGACTTTATAAATTTTCATGCTTTATTTTCTCCGCTGCTGTTGGTGTCTTCTGAATCTAGCGCATAAATCCCGGTTTTTCCAGAATTTTTCCGAAGATTCCGAAAACAATGCCATTCCCGGCGGTATGGCTGATCCCGCCGGGAGTGATTCTGCTGTATACGGGTTTAACCCAGCAGCTCTTTTTCCGTTTCCGCGATCGCATCTTCGATGATGTCCATTCCCTTGAGGGCGACTTCGTTCGGCATGACGATCGGCGGGCTCATGCGCAGGATGTGCCCGGCGGGAACCCATGCGAGCCCCTTGCCGAACGCTTTCTGATAGACCATCTTTCCCGCTTCGTCGAACGGAGTCTTGAGGACTTTGTCCTTGACCAGTTCGATGCCGAGCAGGCATCCCTTGCAGCGGGTGTCGCCGACGATTTTGTATTTCGTGGTCCAGTCCGCCATGCGCTTCTTGAAGAGAACCTCAAGCTCCTGCGCGTGTTCCAGCAGTCCTTCTTCCTCGATGACCTCGAAGCAGGCGAGAGCCGCGGCGCATGCCATCGGATTGCCCCCGTAGCTGGTCGAGGCGCTGATCTTGTCGACGGCGTCCGCATACGGCGTGCGCACCGCCATGCAGGTCACGGGGAAGCCGTTTCCGAAGCCTTTGCCCATGGTGACGACGTCCGGCAGGACGTTCCAGTGTTCGCAGCAGAGAATCTTGCCGGTTCTGCCCATGCTCGTGAGAACTTCATCGGCAAAGAGGAGGATGCCGCGTTCATCGAGGAACTTGCGGAGCTTCGGGAAGAAGTCATCCGGCGGCATGATGCTTCCGCCCCAGCCCTGAATGGGTTCGAGGACGAATGCCGCGACCTGCCCGGTGGTGGATTCTCTGATGAACTTGTCATAGAATTCCAGATAGCGTTCCGTATCAAGCGTGCCGTCCGGACGTGTCCACCACGGACGGTAGGTGTCGGGGCGCGGCACGAGATAAAAGCCTTCGGGACGCGCCGAACCGCTGAATTTTGTCATGCGCGCGAGTCCGATGGAGTGTCCGCTCTTGCCGTGAAAGTCCATGAAACAGCTGATGAATTCGTGTTTGCCCGTTGCCGCGCGGCAGGTGCGCAGACCTGCTTCGACTGCGGTCGTGCCGCTGTCATAGAGCTGGAAGCATTTCAGGTCGCCGGGGAGGACGGACGCCATTTTTTCAAGCAGCCTGACTTTGATTTCAGTCGTGAAGTCGTGGGCATTCATCAGCTGTTTTGCATATTTTGCGACTTCTTCGGAAATTTTCGGGTGGCAGTGCCCGAGTGTCGTTACGTAAATGCCGCTGGAGAAGTCGATGTACTGATTGCCGTCGACGTCTTCCAGCATACAGCCGGATCCGCGTTCAAATGCGACCGGAAACAGTTTGACCTGTCCGGAGAGCCCGCGGTAATATTTTGCGGCTCTGGCATGAAGTTCTTTGCTTTTCGGCCCCGGAATCGTATCCGTCACGAGATGCGGATAACGGTTGAGATCGAGTTGATACGGCGCGGGATTGTACTTGCCCATTCTTCTGCTCCTTCTGAATAGATGTTAAAAAATAAATCGGCATGATTTGTTTTACTGAAGATAAATTATAAACCTCTTTTCCTTTTTCTCAAGAGATAAATGGTCTGATGTGTTAATTTATCTTCAATATAATGTTATTTTTTAACAAGATGTCATCCTTCGATTTTCAGTATGATTGGTTCATAGTCCGCCAGTCTTTGGGAAATTTCGAGGGAATTGCCCTTCTGTCTCCATTCCAATGCTTCCCATGTTCCTCCGCCTGAAAGATATTGAACGCCTCGTATCGTTTTCTGCACTCGGATATGAATGCTGGAAAGCGCATCGAAATTCAGATTGATTATCGCCAGCAGATCCGTCTGATCCGGCAATATCGCATGAAGTGCGTAAATATTCTGTTCCTCCATGACGATATAGGGCAGGGGAGTTCCGTTCAGTTTGTCCAGCACTTTGATCAGCAGGCGTTTCCTGCCGGGGGAGAGATAATTGTACCATGGCATCTGCAAATGAGCCGTATAAACCGCGACCTTTCCGCCGGCAGCATTCCGATAAAATGTAGTGCCCGGAGCGATGACGGTTTCCTGTGAAGATTTCCGGTAAGGAAGCGAAATTAGCTGTGTCAGTATCTCCGTATCGGGGCTGTTGACCGTAAGGAGCGGGCAGACAAAGTCGTTCATCAGACTCAACTGCTCTTTCGTCTCGCAGTCTTGTTCATAGCTGAAGCGGAATTCCCGGGTTTCGGCATTGACGCCGATCTCTTTGGAAAAACCGCGTTTACAGAACTCTTTTGCCGCAGTGCCGTCAAGAAGCAGGGAACCGGACAACATATTTCTGAGTTCATCGTCAGAGAAAAATGCCACGCTGTCTTCCCCTGCGAGCATTCTGATTCCGGACTCGGCGGGAAATTCATAACGTGCGGGGATTCCTGTCTGCCCCAGCACCTGCGGCTGCCAGTCAGATTTCCAGAATGCTGTTTCGGGTTTCATCGGATGCCAGAATTTCCCCCAGTCGTGAATCGGTGTGATCGGCCCCTGAAGTTTTGCCGTGCGCATGGTTTCTTCCAATACCTGGTAAAATCCGGCATGTTTTCCCATGATTTCATCATAAGGTTTTTCCGTGGCTGGATCGGGCCAGCTGAGATTCGTCAGCCAGAGCTTTGCCGCATTGAGCCCGTTCAGGATTGCGCCGGTGATATGGGCGTGCATGCTGATTGCTGCCTTGCTGTAACGGTTCTGCGGGAAAGTGTCCGATTCATCCAGTACTTCGGGGATGTCGCTGTTGATTTTGCGCAGGGATTGCGTATATGCCATTCGATGCGGGAGGAATTTTGCGTCGCCTTCCATATACATTGCGTTGTTGATCCGCAGGAACGGTTTTGTATTCCCGGCAAGTGCTTTCGCCATCCTGCCTGTAATGAGGAATTCAGCCCCCGGCGTGCAATAGCCGCAGCGTATGGCGGGATTGACCGAATCGATTGCTTTTCGGATAATGCCGGCGAACTCAATCAGAGACTCTTTGCGCACTTTTTCAAAACGTTCGAGGAGCGGATCGCCGTATTTTGCGTTTTTCACGATCTCCCGGAGTTCTTCCGAAGTGTATTCCCGTTCGGAAAGAGCATTGAAACGCTCCATGTGAAGCGGGCAGAAACACTCCAGCCCGTGACCGTCGATCAGGCGGACGTCGTCATCCACAAGGAAGGAACAAGGTTCTTCTTTTGCAAGCATCGCGACGGTTTTTGCCACATAATCCTGAAATCCGGGATCAAGCGGACACCAGCGAACCAGATTACCGTGAATATTGAGTGTCTGCTGCCATTTTTCCTGCGAGACCGGAGCTCCCGGCCAGCCGTGCCCGATCAGACTTTGAAGCAGGATTCCTACGTGAATTCCGGTACCCTCAAGCGCTTTCTTGTATTCTCTGAAAAGTTTCACATAAAAAATCGGCTTTTCGATTGCGGGAAAACCCTCCGGATGAAGCGTCAGGCTCAATGCGACTTCGTTGATGCCTGATTCTTTCTGAAGGCGTTTTGCTTCGCTGACCATATAATCCAGTCTGCCGGGGAACAACCCGACCACATTGATGAATCTCATTTCTTTTCCTTTGGTTGGTTTTGAGGACTCATGCTTGTTTGTCGGAAAAATATCAGGTAAAAAGAATTTCGCAAGAAAAAAAATCGGGAAGATTTGTTTTTTATGGAATATAATGTTAATTTATAACATCAACGAGGGAGATCATGAAATGCATCAGCGTCACAAAAAAATATTGGATATGCTTCAGTCCGGCAAACTTCTGATCAAAGAAGCCGCCGTTGAACTTGGAGTCACGGAGATGACTTTGCGTCGGGATTTGAAGGAGCTTGAGGCGAAAAAAATGGTGCTTCTCGTGAAAGGCGGAGCCGTTCCCCATCCGGCGCGTTATGAACCGGAGCAGACGGAAACCGAATTGCTGGGGCGTAAATTCGCGATTGCCAAAGCGCTTTTTCTGCGGATTCTTCCGGCGGATACGATTTTCATCAGTACTGGTTCAACGAGTCTTGCATTTGCGAAAGTTGTTGCGAGACAGAATGTTCTGCCGATGACCGTCGTGACGAATTCTTTATCGGTGGCGTCGGTTTTATTCCGTTCCTGTTGTAAAGTGATCCTGCTTGGCGGTGAGCTGCGGACAAATTCTTTGGATCTGGTGGGGCCGATTTCAGAAAAAAACATAGAGGAGTATCATGTCGATTGGCTGGTTTCCGGTTGTGACGGCGCTTTTTCCGATTATGGTTTTTATACTTCGGATATCAGTCTTTCGAATCTTGAAAAGAAGTCGATCGGGATTGCCGACCATGTTGCGGTCATTGCGGACAGTACAAAATTTGGTCGTAAAGCCCTGACGCGCTTTGCCGCCTTGAAAGATATTGATCTTCTTGTTACGGACATGGGACTGTCCGATGATGACTATAAAAAATTAAGGAAATCCTCAATTGAAGTCATCAAGGTGGCTCTTGAGACTTCGGAATAATCTGTTTTTTGCGCGAACCTCCCGTTGGTGTTTTCTTTGTATATGAGATTCGCTTTTTTGTTATATGCTTGATAACCAAAGTGCTATATACTTATGTGAATAATGTGCTTCCTCATTGATAATCTGAATTATTCTCTTCGCGCTTTTGCAAATATAACATTTTGATTTATATTGCTTTCTACACTAACAGTCGCGTCCTCCCGCGAGGACGCGCGGATTGAAACATACTTCCGCGTCTCTGCTGCTGGGCTTCCGCTAGTCGCGTCCTCCCGCGAGGACGCGCGGATTGAAACAGTTCGAGAACCGGAATTTTGACCCGAAAAACAGTCGCGTCCTCCCGCGAGGACGCGCGGATTGAAACCCGGTCATTGAGGTATCAAAAACAAAGGATATGTCGCGTCCTCCCGCGAGGACGCGCGGATTGAAACTTTGCGGGACTCCTCCCGCATCATTTTCTCGATGTCGCGTCCTCCCGCGAGGACGCGCGGATTGAAACCTGTGGAATACAAATTGGATAGGGGCTACTCCGGGTCGCGTCCTCCCGCGAGGACGCGCGGATTGAAACTCTCAACGAACTAGGCGCGGCGGCGGCAACCCGTCGCGTCCTCCCGCGAGGACGCGCGGATTGAAACCTTGGCAACGGGGCTTCCGCTGATCCGGGGGAGTCGCGTCCTCCCGCGAGGACGCGCGGATTGAAACGATACAGCGTGGCAAAAGACGGAAAAATCACGTCGCGTCCTCCCGCGAGGACGCGCGGATTGAAACTTCAGCGGTTTTTTCCGCGTCCTTGAGGTTGTCGTCGCGTCCTCCCGCGAGGACGCGCGGATTGAAACCTACAGAAGTAACAGAGAACTCGGCTACAATGGTCGCGTCCTCCCGCGAGGACGCGCGGATTGAAACCCGGCTTTTTTTGTGCCTGCGTTATTGCAGTAGGTCGCGTCCTCCCGCGAGGACGCGCGGATTGAAACGTGCAACGTTTATTACACGTTGCGAAGAAGCGGTCGCGTCCTCCCGCGAGGACGCGCGGATTGAAACAGACCGAACGCAATTACCGCTATGAAGGGCTCGTCGCGTCCTCCCGCGAGGACGCGCGGATTGAAACTTTGAAATCCATTGCGGTATCACTGCTATTGAGTCGCGTCCTCCCGCGAGGACGCGCGGATTGAAACAGGACACGATCCGAAAACAGATTGCAGACGCAAG
>DXVA01000470.1 GCA_019408975.1 Lentisphaeria bacterium
CAGGTTGAAAAAGTTTTTTCACCATGGAAAGAACCGGCAGGGAGCCGGTTCTTTCCATGGTGAAAAAACTTTTTCAACTGAAACCGCTTGGCGGACGGTTCGATGAAACGTTGTTCGAGGCGGCGGTTTCCCTGACGGCGTCCATTGCCACGTCTCTTTCCGAAAACGATTTTGTTGTGGATATTTTTGCGGCAGGCTCGGAGATCCATCACTTCCGCACCGGACGCAGCCACATGACGCAGGAGGCGTTTCTGGATCTCCTTGCTTCGTTGAAACCGACGACAGGAGTCAGCCGTTTCAGCCGGATCACGCCCGGGGAAATCAATGGGATCGCCTCTTCCGGCGCAGTTTACCTTGTTCTTTTGAGCATTGACGGGGAATCGGAGAAACTCTATAAGTCGCTTGTCAATACAGGGGCTCCGGTCCGGGTGTTTCTCATCACATCGAAAGGCGGTCCGGCATGGGTGGAGACGATCCGTGCGGATGACATTCTGAACGGAAAGGCGGGTGAATTGTGAAGCAGTCACCGGTTGACTCGTTGCAGAAGGGGTTTGATTTCCGCACACTTCTTTTGAATGCACTGCTGATTCTTCCTCCGGCGTTTCTGTATTCCATGAAAACGGATATGCCGCATATCTTCCTGATCACGACGGCAATCCTGCTGATCTGCTTCTTCAAGAGAAGCTATCTGGCTTACAGCGACCGCCCGATCATTTACTGTATCACGGCGGCGCTGGTCCTGACGGTGGTTCCGGATATGGTAGTTACGGTGGATGACGCGAGGTTCGGGCTGTTCGACCTGATGCTCCGTTCCAGCCTTGCGGTCCCGATGCTTCTTTACTCTGCGGCTTTGAGTTGTTTCTTTCCGCCGAATCCGCACCGGACAGGGCTTACGGCGGCATTTGCCCTGGCGGCAATTCTGATCTGCGGCGACATTTTCAATTCGGCGGACTTGACGAACAACATTCTCTCTTTCCTTGATGTTCCGCTCCGCAATTACCGGGCAACTTATGCCGTGACCGTCGTCATTCAGGCGCTGGCGCTCCCGTTTTACTTCTATACGACGACGAAAAGCATCTATCCCGCAAAGGCGCACAAGAGTGCCTCCGCGATTCGTTTCCTGATTCGTTTCCTCTGTATTGCGCTGATTCCCCTGTTTGCGTTTTCCGTATCGAAATTCTATTATACGCACACCTCGTTTTTCCGGAATCTGGAATTCTATTTCCTGCGGGTCGGCATGAGCCGGCAGATGCGCGGAGGCGATATGATGATTCTTTCGAATTCGGTCAATCTGAATGCCACGATGCAGGCAAGCCTGCTCAAGAACCCGGACAAGGTGCTGATCCGTGCAAAGGCGGAAGCTCCTCCCGGTTATCTCCGGGGCGGGGTTTATACGATGTACCGGAAAGGGGAATGGCTTTCCAATGCGTCCAGAACACCTCTCCAGTCGACCCGCCGCGCCACGATTCTCTCCGAAAACACGTTCACGGTGCAGGATTTTCCCGACGCTCCGAAAGCTGTCCCCGATGATCCACGCGAGCTTCCGCCGGAGCCGGTCCGCCGGGTTGAACTTTATTTTGACGGACTTGTCACCCGCGGCGTCATTCCTGTCCCCGGCAATACATACCGCCTTGATGCTGTCGCGGACGATGCGGAAATCACCAATCACGGCATTTTTTCGCTTAAACTGTGGAAAAATGACGGCGGATGCACGTTTTTTGTCACAGACCATGATCCGCAGGCAGCATATCCCGCGCCGGTTCCGGAAAATGTTCCCGCACAGGAGCTGACCGAAGTTCCACGCAGGATCAGGCAGGTGCTGGAGCAGTTTGTCCGGAAGATTCAGTCGGGGAAAAAAATCAGGAGGGACCGTGATAAACTTGCGGCAGTCATCGAGGGGCTTTCCCGTTACCGCTACTCCCTGGATTTCCAGCCGCCGGGGGATGGTACCGACCCCGTTGTACATTTTCTCACAAGGGAACGCAGGGGGCACTGTGAACTCTTCGCAACTTCCGCCGTCCTTCTGCTGCGGAGCATGGGATTGCCAGCACGCTATGTCACGGGGTTGATTTGCGAGGAGCGCCACCCGTATTCGCAGTATTATATTGCCCGCGCCTCCAATGTCCATGCATGGGGCGAAGTCTACCTTGCCGATGAAAAACGCTGGGTTCTGGTGGAGGCTACTCCGCCGTCCGGCGATCTGCCGTCCGCACGGAACACCCGGAAACAGGGAACCTTTTCTTCGATTCTGGACCTGCTGAAACAAACTTTTCAGCAGGCGTTTGCAGATGTCCGCAGAGGATATTTCGCGGATGCGGTTCTGACGGTTATTGAGGCTGTCTTAGGCTTTTTGCCGCGTCTTCTGCGGCATCCCGCCGCACTGGCAATTCTCCTTCTTTCCGTCGCCGCATTGTTTTACCGTTATTTCAGGCGGAGGAAACGGAAACGGCGCAGGCAACGCCTGAATTATGAGGAGCGCCTTCTTTCCGCCGCATTTGTCTCTTTCGAGCGGAAATATGCGGCACGGTTCCATAAGAAACGTCCGAGGGAGCAGACACTTCAGAGTTTTTATGCGGATGCTCCGCAGGAAATACGTGAATATATTGCCGAATATGAATCCATGCGTTACCGCGAACAACCTCCGGAGCCGGACCGGGTCCGCCGCTTTGCAGATCGCGGCAAACTCCTTCTGAAAAATCTTCCGGGACGTTGATTTTACGGAAAAAACGGATTACATTATCCGTTCACGAAAAATCAACAGAACGGATCTTATGAGGATTTTCAGCAGAAAAATCGGACGCTTTTTTCCTGCCTACCTGCTTTTTTCACTGGCGGTGATTCTTTTTGCGGGTTCGCTTCTGGCGCTTGACATCTGGCTGGAATACTGCGGCGTCCCCGTCTGCG
>DXVA01000471.1:0-1985 GCA_019408975.1 Lentisphaeria bacterium
GAGCCGTGCACGCATGATCATGCCCGATGAACACCGGAAGAAATTTGACGATGTCGCCGGATGCGACGAAGCAAAGGAAGAAACCAAAGAAATCGTGGATTATCTCAAGGACCCGCTGAAATACAAACTCCTCGGCGGCAAGATTCCGAAAGGAGCCCTTCTCATCGGCCCTCCGGGAACAGGCAAAACCCTCATGGCAAAAGCCGTCGCGGGAGAAGCCTGTGTGCCGTTCTTCTCCATCAGCGGTTCCGACTTCGTGGAAATGTTCGTCGGCGTCGGCGCAAGCCGTGTGCGCGATATGTTTGAGCAGGCGCGCAAAGTGGCGCCCTGCCTGATCTTCATTGACGAAATCGACGCAGTCGGACGCTCCCGTTTCTCCGGAATCGGCGGCGGGCACGATGAACGTGAGCAGACATTGAACGCGCTGCTCGTCGAAATGGACGGGCTGGAAACGCAGGAGGGTGTGATCCTTCTTGCCGCAACCAACCGTGTCGATGTGCTCGACCCCGCTCTGCTCCGTCCGGGGCGCTTCGACCGCCAGATCGTCATTGATCTGCCCGATATCCGCGGACGCCGCAAAATCCTTGACGTCCATGCGAAAACGGTCAAGCTGGAACCGACCGTCGATCTTGACCTGATTGCCAAAAGCACGCCCGGATTCAGCGGCGCGGACCTTGCCAATCTGATCAATGAAGCCGCGCTTCTCGCGGCAAGATACGACCGCAAGGCGGCAACTCAGCAGGACCTTGAGGAAGCCCGTGACAAAGTACGCTGGGGACGCGAGCGCAAAAGCCGCAAGATATCTGAAAAGGACCGCCGGCTCACAGCATGGCACGAGGCAGGACACGCTCTTGTCACCCTTTACTGCGATCATGCAACGCCGCTTCACAAGGTTACGATCATTCCGCGCGGAATGGCGCTCGGCATGACCATGATGATTCCCGACGAAGATAAATATTCGTTCAGCCGTCAGGAAATGCTGGATGCCATGGCGGTATCCATGGGCGGACGTGTCGCCGAGGAAATCGCATTCACCGACATTACCGGAGGAGCGTCCGCGGATATCGCCAATGCAACCAACATCGCACATGCAATGGTCTGCCGCTACGGCATGAGTGAAAAACTCGGACCGGTGCAGTATGGTGAACGTTCCGAGCACATCTATCTCGGACGCGATATCACGAGGAATGAGTCTTTCAGCGAGGAAACGGCACGTGAAATCGATCTTGAAATCAAGCGGCTCGTCACGGAATCCAAGCGGAGAGCCGAACAGATTCTCAAAGATCACAAGGATAAACTGGACAAGCTGGCTCTTGCACTTCTGGAAAAAGAGACGATGGATGTTGCGGAAATCCGCACGCTTCTGGAACTTCCCGCTCCCAAAGAAGAAGTTCAGGACGAAGCGGCAACGCCGGCAGAGCTCGCTCCCGAACAGAATGCCGATACACAGGCGCAAGCCTGAAACATCGAGAGGACGTCGCGATGAATTCCGATGAATTGTCACAGGCGCTGAAAAGCGCGGACGGCGGCGTCATCCTCTCCTGTCACGTTCAGCCCAATGCATCCCGGACAGCAGTCTCCGGGATGTATGGAGCCGAACTCAAAATCGCACTCAAATCTCCTCCGGTTGACGGCAAAGCCAACAAGGAGCTCTGCCGTTTCCTGACGGACACGTTCAAATTGTCCTCCAGTTCCGCCGAAGTGATTTCCGGGCACGCTTCACGGAAAAAACGGGTTTTCCTGCGCGGCGTCACACTTCCGCAGGCGCTCAAGGAGTTTGCTTCATGAATCCGGACCCGTTCAGGGGGCTTCCGGAGGGAAGCGAACTGATGGTTGCATTCAGCGGCGGAGTCGATTCCTCCGTTGCGGCGCACCTCTGCAAGCAGGCTGGGTACCGTGTGCGCGCCGTCACGATGTCCATGCTCGGAAAAGAGCGTTTCAACAGGGAAACAGTCGAAGCGGCGGCGGAACGTCTTGAAATTACC
>DXVA01000471.1:1995-2892 GCA_019408975.1 Lentisphaeria bacterium
TTCGAATCCTGCGTCATGCGTTACGCATGGAATGAATATGCAAACGGCAGGACTCCGAATCCCTGCGCGCTCTGCAATCCGGTTTTCAAATTCGGCAAGCTGACAGATTTCGCAAAACAGTGCGGATGCGCAGGTTTCGTCACCGGGCATTACGCCCGCATTCTCTGTGCGCCGGATGGTTCGCCGCACCTGCTTCGCGGCACTTATGCGCAGAAAGATCAGTCTTATTTCCTGTTCGGGCTGAGCCGCGGACAGCTCTTGTATTCCTATATGCCGCTAGGAAATCTGGAAAAACCGCAGGTGCGTGAAATTGCGCGTTCTCTCGGACTGCCGAATGCCGACGCTCCAGAAAGCCAGGATGCCTGTTTTACGCCGCAGGACGGTTCCCCGCTTGCGGAAATGCTCCGCATGAAGTTTCAGGAAGAATCGAGGACAGGAAATTTTGTTTCTTCCGACGGCAGGATTCTCGGACGGCACGACGGCGTTCACTCTTATACGATCGGGCAGCGCAAAGGGACAGGCGTGGCAATGGGAAAACCGGCGTATGTGAAACATATAGACGCGATTTCCGGCAATGTGGTTCTCACCACCGATTCTTCGGAACTGCTGGCGGGCAGCGCAAGGCTGGAAAACCCGAACTGGCTCCGCGATGAGTATGCGGCAAAGGCGTCATTTGAATGCGAGGTAAAAATCCGTTACCGCAGCCGGAGCGTAAAAGCAACGGTTTTCCATATGGACGACAAAAATCTGTGCCTCCGTTTCGAGGAACCGCAGCGAGCCGTCACCCCCGGTCAGGCGGCAGTTTTCTACAATGGCGACGAAGTCATCGGCGGGGCATGGATACAATAGATTTCAACAGATAAAGGAGAGACGGGAATGGTTCACAAGGTTGCAAAT
>DXVA01000472.1 GCA_019408975.1 Lentisphaeria bacterium
ATCATCTATCAGTCCATGATCGGGATATCCATCATGTCCGTGCTCGACCCGGAAAACCCGCGCGGCATATTGATCAGGCACGGGGCATGGATTCACGATATCGCTTTTTCCGATATGGAGATCGATGCGGAGCAGACCTTCAATCTTCAACACCTGAAAATGGGCGGAGATGTCCTTTCCGGGAAAATCAGCCGGATTCGTTTTGAGAATCTGCACGCCGCCGCCCGCCGGGGCAGTTACATCGGCGGACTTCACGACAGGAAAATCGAAAATCTGGAATTCCGCAATATCGAGATGACACTCTCCGGATGCATGGGAGATGATTTCTGTAAAGACATTCCGGAACCGTATCCTGTCTGGAATGACCTCGCCTACTCCGGGATTCCGTGGGGATTTTACTTCCGGCATGTGGAAAATCTCACGTTGAAGGACTCCGTCATCCGCTGCGAACAGGCAAGCGGGCACTGGCAGGATTGTTTTTTCCGGAGCGACAATGTTTCCGGTCAATCGTTTTCCAATGTTTCCTATCATAAAGAGGGATGTGAACATGTCCATTGAAAAATCATCAAGAATCTGGGCGCGCAGCATGGAAAATGCCCCGGACCTGTATCTGTGTTTCCGGAAAAAATTTCACTTGAAGAAGACGAATCTTCCGGTTTATGCGCAGATCGCCGCGGAAACGGATTTCGCCTTGTATGTAAACGGAACCCGTGTCCCCGTCACACAGTTTCCTGATTTTGAATGGAAAAAGACATTTTCAGAACTGGATCTGTCGCCATACATCCATGAGGGTGAAAATACCGTGGCGGTTCTGGTCTGGCGTCTCGGCATGGGCAATGCGACGCACCGCCTCTGTCCGGGAGGGCTCCGCTTTGCACTGGACAGCGGGGAAGCTTCCATCGTTTCCGACAGAAGCTGGAAAGTCTGCAAATCCCGCGAATACCGCAGCGGGGAATGCCGCTTTTCAAGCATTCCGATCGGATACCGTTTTGAATTTGATGCGCGGGTGCAGGAAAAATGGACGGAACAGGACTATGATGACTCCGGCTGGGAACACGCGGCAGAGCTGTCCCTTCCGGCACCGGACGGCAGTTGGGGCGGACTAAAGCAGAGACCGCTTCCGCCTTTGCAGGAAACGCCGCCGAGGGAAGTCACCTTAATCTGGCAGGGGGAAATTCTTCTGCCGGAGACACGCCCCGGCGAAAAACAGGGGGAGCCTTTTTTACGCTGTATTCTCCCCGAACATGCTTTTGCCGACTGGAAAAAAGGATGGAACGGCGTCAGCCGCAAGAATTCGGGAAGTCTCTACCCGCCGCTCCTGTCCCCCGCCGGAAACGGAATCCGCCTGAATCCGCCGCAACAGGGAACGGACGGGATTTCCGTCATCCTGGATCTGGGACGCGAAACAACCGGTTTTCCGGTAATTGAACTGGAATGCGAGGGTGAACAGGATGCCGTCACGCTTGAAATTCATCACGGCGAACATCTGGATGACGGCAGGGTCCGGTCAAAAATTCTGTGTGCGGATTTTTCCGATACGGTTCTGTGCGGAAACGGGAAATTCAGTTTCTGCCATACGCTGCGCCGCATCGGGGCAAGATATCTCCAGCTTTTCTTTACCGGGAAAATCACGAAATGCATTCGCCTGATTTATGCGGGAGTCAGGGAATGTGCCCCGATTCTGCCGGAAGTTTCCTCCTTTTCAGCCTCGGATACACTTTATGAGGAGTTAAGAGATTCTGCCATACGAACACTGAAAAACTGTATGCACGACCATTATGAAGACTGTCCGTGGCGTGAACAGTCCCTCTATGCTTATGACTCCCGCAACCAGATGCTCTACGGCTATTACCTCTGGGGCAACTATGATTTCGCGGAGGCGTCCCTGGATTTGTTAAGCGAAAATTACTTTCCCGACACCGGCTATCTTGCCTTGTGCGCACCGTCACAGGATAAGATTACGATTCCCGTCTATACCTTTGCATGGATCTGCGCGGTCCATGAATTCGTCCTGCACAGCGGGCGCACCAGCTATATCGGGAAACAGCTTTCCCGGATCAATGCCATCCTGGATGAGGCGCTGAAACGGAAAGCGCCGGGATATGATGAGTTGTATTCCCCCGGCGATGCGGAAAAATCTGGACGCCGGACGCTCCGGGCGGTACGATCTGGAATTTTTACGAGTGGGCGGGAGACCTCTCCGGCAGCACGGTCTTCCCGCAGGCGCTTTACCAGATTTATCTGGCGGAAGCGCTGGCATGCGGAAGCAAACTCAACCGTTATGCAGGCAGAGAAGAAGCGGCGGAACGTTATGGTGCCGCCGCCACCGCACTGGGCAAGGCTGTCGACAGGATTTTCTGGCTGGAAAAACATGGCTGTTACGGTCAGTTCACTCCGGAAGCCTTTCCCGGTCAGGAGCTTTATGAGCATGTCCAGGCTGCCATGCTTCAGGCGGACATGATTCCGGAAGAACGGAAGCGGCAGGTTTTGCAGAATATCCTGCGCCGCAGCGCCGAAACATGCACTTACAGTTCCATGACGTACTTCATGCGCGGCATGATGAATACAAATGAACAGGGACGCCGCTTCATCGTTTCCCGTTTCAGAGAAGTTTTTCTCCCAATGCTGAAATCCGGCTTCGACAATCTCTGGGAACTGCCGGGCCCCAAGGCGCTGTATGGCTACAGCCTGTGCCACGGCTGGTCGGCTGTCCCCGCCTACTTCGCAAACAGCATCGTGCTCGGCGTAACGCCTTTGAGTCCCGGTTTTAAAACGTTCAGAGTCTCCCCGTTCGCTGGAAATCTGACCCGAGCCTCCGGCAGCGTCCCGACGCCTTACGGAAAAATCCAGGTCGCATGGACACTTTCGCAG
>DXVA01000473.1 GCA_019408975.1 Lentisphaeria bacterium
TGCTGTCAGTGTCTTTTTCTCTTTTTCCGACTCCGGGATCGCAAGCTTATAAGCTGTTTTTTCCGGAGGAACTGTTGCCCAGATATAACGGGGGCGGTAGCCGATCAGCGGAAAAACAACCGGAGCATCCTTGAAAAACAGTCGCGGCAGGACCCGTTCACTGTAAAGTGGCGGGAGTTTTTTAGCTTCATTTTTATCAATTCCGAGCGTCAGGGGAACCGTCACGCTTTCACGCGGGGCAAGCGTTAATGTCTTCTTCATCCAATCCGTTTTGAAATGCTTCAATCCGGCGGCGTCAAGAACAAGTTCCACCGTCTGCGTTTTTGCCTCCCGATTCTGGATCTTCAGATAATACGTCCATTCGATTTTTTCCTGATCTGCACTCAGGACAGCCTTCGTTTCCTCAAATCCGAGATCCGCTTTCCGGCAGATCAGCTCGACTGCGGCGATTTCCGTGTCCCGTGTCGCCGGTTCGCTGGGAGTCCGCTTGTATTTCTTAATCAGACTAAGCTCAAGTTTATGCCCGTTCATCACGGGATTTCCGAACCACCAGCCGTCGTCGTCAAGCCGCAGATCGAAACGCTGGTCAATCAACCTGTTTTCCGGCAGCGCCGTCTTGGAATACCAGCTTCGCAGCTGATCTGCGGCGGGATAATTCGTCACCCGCGCCTGCAGAGAGGAGATTCCCCTGCGGTTGCAGAACAGAACACGGATTTCGTCGTAGTCATTCGCCCTGATTCCAAGTTTGTCAAGATCGAAAACAATTTTTTCATTCTCCCTGTCAGCCGGAATCCGCCAGAGATAATTTCCGTTTTCCTGCTTCTGCAACCCTGTGGCGTTCAGGTCAAAACGGTAGAACGACGCTTTCCGTTCCTGCGGCAGCGGTGTGGCGGCAGACAGAATGACGGTTGCGTTCAGCAGGAACAGCAATATTGTTTTTTTCATCTCATCTTTTCCTTTCTTATTAATACGAATGTATGAAATTATTCTGCCGTTTCTGATTTTCCAATGTCTCTAGTTATGAATATTTCCCCACGGTTTCAGTTTCCAGTTAGTCTGATAAAAATACTTCATAGGAGCAGGAAGACTGTTGATGCTGGTGCCTGTCGGGTAGGGGGTTCCCGTATGTTCGGCGTGCCCGTCCACCCAGTTTGTATTGAATCCTTTCTGATGTCTGACCTGAAAATCTTGTCCCCATTCATTGAAATATGCCCCTTTGCTGTCGGCCATGAAAATCGTTTCTGTCGGCATTTTTACCAATGCCAGCGTAACCTTGATCTGACTTGGGTCACCGATAATAAAGTCATTTACTCCATAGGAAGCGTGAAAAGATGTTCCCCATGGGCCGTCGATATAATGGTTTGCCATGAATCTTTCCAGGGGATCGCAAGGGCACTTTGCAGGGGATTGTGCCAGATTTTTGATGTTGAGGTATAACGCGATTGAAGCGAGTCCGACATGGCAGGTTTCCGAATTGACATAACGCGTACGTGGAAAAGTTTCTTTATTATCTCCCAAGTAGGAATGGAGTGCAACTCCCCATTGCCTCAGATTTCCCATACATTCAATGGAGCGGGCTTTTTCTTTGGCTGCATTTAACGCAGGCAGCAGCATGGCGGCAAGAATCGCGATGATCGCTATTACGATCAGAAGCTCTATTAATGTAAAAGTCTTTCTTTCCTTCACCATTTATATTCCTCCTGTTTTCATTGGCAGACTGCCGTTTTCCTAAGAGAATTTCGTTCAATCAACTCAAAGTCGATATATTCCACTCCATCAGTTCTGCCGATGGAAACAGCCTCTGCAACTTGCTCTGCAAACTTCAGCGTGTTGATTCTGTAAGATGCCAGGTTGAAATGCTGCGACCATGGAGTATCATATGCACCGAAGATGCTTAAATCATCAGGGATTTTCAATCCTATTTCCCTTGCTTTCTCGCTTACTTTCATCGCAAGATAGTCAGTCATGCAAAATACTGCTTCGGGGCGTTCGGCACCCGTCAGCAATTTTTCAATCTCATTCATGTCATCCCGTGTAGAACGGACGAGAATAAAATTTTCCAATCCGGCCTGTATCATTTCCTGAAAATAGATTGACAAAAAACGCAGGTTTGCCATTCCCCGGCGGTAATCTGGAGAACAATCTGCGCCTAAATATGCAATTTTTTTCAAACCCGTGGCTTTCAGGCGCTGAATAATATTGCGATAGATCAACTCATAATCCAATGTCACCTGATGACCAGGAAACACTTCCTGCGAAACACCATTTCCGAAAATTCTTACAACAGTCTGGAAAGCATGGGGATTTTCTCTCAGAAAATGAACTGCCTCCGGACTGTATTCCAGTTCAGTCTGCATCACTATCAGGTGTGTCACCTCATTCTGCTGCATTTCTTTTATATATTGTAAAATCTGATCACTCCCCTCCCCGGGAATCAGCTGGATACGGCAAAGATAATTTTTCTCCTGAAGTTTTTGGATGATCTGATTCCGGACATGATTATAAAGATGTTCTTCTTCCAACATAAGTATTCCGACTACTTCACCGGTCAGACCTTTTCCCTCTTTCGGGAATTCATTGAAGAAAGTGCCGTGTCCCGGAATCTTGTAAAGCACATTCTTTTCCACAAGTTCCGCGCAGGCGGAACGGACAGTCAGGTGATTGACATTCAGGAGTCTGCCGAGATCTTTTTCCGGCAGAAGGCGCTCTCCTTTGGAGATTCCGTTCTCAATGATCATTCTGATGATCTTCTCGCGCACTTCATCTCTGAGCAAAGTTTTATTTTTTACTTTCGCCGTCAGCATCTTTTTCCATCCTTTCCTTTTTAATTATACAACAACCATACTTTATTGTCAAGGGGG
>DXVA01000474.1:0-2188 GCA_019408975.1 Lentisphaeria bacterium
CATGAAAGGCTTCCCCTTCTTTTCCAAAGTGGAGTTCTCGTAGAGATTGAACGCATAGATTCCCGGAAATATTCTGCCGATCTGTGCGTGCCTCGCGACCCGTTGGAAGCCGATGGCGTGCTGGCGGTATCCTTTTTTCAGGTCTACACCCGAAATCTCATAAACAAACCACGGATATTCCGCCGATACGTCAAGATAACGCCCTCCCGTCGGTTTTCCCTCGAACTCCACGCTGAATCCTTTCCCGTCGGGCATAGACTCATATTTCAACGCATTGTTCCAGCCATTCCGGGAATTTCCCGCCTGTGTGACAATCGCCTTTCCGTCCTCGCACCAGAGGGTGTTCGGGTCAGGGTTGTTTTTCATTTCGGCACAGGCAGTTGCAACAAGCAATGCCCCTGTCAGACAAAAAATTACTTTCATATGATTCTCCTGATGATATGTTTTTTCATTTCAGACCTTTACTTCCCAACATCCATGAATTATAAAAGGCACCACCTGCTTCAACACGAAGCATGGCAAGTGTTACTGTCGCGGCATGTCCATCTGCAAAAAATATATTGGTCTTGTTTCCATGCCTGCGCCGTGCCATATTCCATCCGCTGTTATAAATAAAATACATACCGTTCACTGTAACAGGAGAAGTATCCTCGCCGAAATTATTGGATGCTCCGGTATTATGATATACGGAATCGGCAAGATACGCTTTTCTGCTGATCTGACGGATATGATGATATTTCAAACCGGGATAAATAGGTTTACTGTCCGTTCCATCTCCACCGATGTAATATCTCAACATTCCGTAATGAGTAAGACCAAAACTCATAACCGCACTATTCTGCGCAGGATATTTCAAAACACCATTCCGATATTTTACAGGAATATTCGTTGTGTAAGCTCCAGAGTCTGCTGTTATAGACGGGTTATCAATATTCAGCCCCATGTGATAGCGGGCATAGTAGGACCATACCATCTGTGACGTTCCTCCCATATTCCGGTAATCTCCGCGATACGGCAGAACCAGGTCATTGTTATCCAGCCCATAACCGGTCACTCCCATCCCGACCTGCTTGATATTGCCGAGGCAGGCTATCGTTTTCGCTTTTTCCCGCGCCGCATTCAACGCCGGCAGCAGCATCCCCGCAAGAATCGCTATTATAGCAATCACGATGAGCAGCTCGATCAGGGTGAAAATTTGCATTTTCACCCTGGAAGTAAGAACAGAAGAACAGGGAACACGGAAGGAAGAAGTAGGGAAACATTTGAACAATCGAACATTAGAACAATTCAACAATTGAATGAAGAAGGAAGAAGCAGGATCAGGGGGCTGGCAACGTACTGCACTGGACTGCTGACGGAATGGAATACCAATTTTACAAATTTTCCTCATGAGCAGCTCGATCAGGGTGAAAATTCTCATTTTTCCCCTTGCAGAAGAACAGGAAACCGAGAAACATTTGAACAATGGAACAATGGAAGGGAAAAGGAGAAATAAAGCAGGGCGCGGATTGACTGTGTCCTCTGCCCGGGAGTCATTTGCAGCATGGCAGGATTCTGGAACCATATTCAGCCTTATCCTCTGGATCACGTTCTTCAGGTGTCTGCGGAACGAACACCTCAGCCCCTCTTTTTCTTTTCCGGACTGCAAGGCAAAAATCCTGCGCTCCATCCCCATTTTCATTCCTCCTTTTCCTGTTCTTTTTTAAATTCCAACTTTTAAGATTTCAACCTGATACAGACGTTTCAATACCGGAACGGCAGGGTCCGTCATCTTCGCGGAAAGATAGTTCACGGCATCCGCCGCCATTTCCCGCAACGGCATCCTGACATAATGAAACGGAATCCGGTAAGTCTGGTAAAGATATGCAATATCATCGAAACAAAGCAGTTCCAGTTCTTCCTGCACCCGGATGCCGAGACGCATGCAGGCAAGAAACGTCGGCACGGCAAGACTTCCGTTCGGGATGAAGAAGGCGGAAAAATTTCTCCGTTTCTCTTTCAGGAACGCCTCGATCCTGTCCGTATAATATGCATCGGAACCTCCGGGCTCCACGAAACAGGTCAGCGCCGGATCAAACTCCCGCCTGCCCAGCGCATCCAGATATCCCGATTCCCGCAGCCCCGTCGAAGCGCTGCCCTCGGCGGGAACGGCGATGACGCCGACCCTTTCATGTCCGAGCCCCCGCAC
>DXVA01000474.1:2198-2858 GCA_019408975.1 Lentisphaeria bacterium
GCACAAAGCGCACCGCCTTCTCCGACTCATAACGGTAGTTCACCGAAACATAGGCGATCTTCTCATGCGCAAAAATACGGTTGAAGAGAATCGTTTCGATTCCGGCGCTCTGAAGCATCAGGAGCTCCTCGCGCGAGCCGTTGTAAAACAACAGCAGCAGCGCATCCACGAAATCTCTGCCCAACAGTCCAAGTTCCTTGCCGCCGACAACACTCAAACGCAGATTGCGCTCATTGCAGACCGGCAGGACGGACGCCATGATCTTGGAGTCATACCAGTTCTCCTTGTTGTCCTCCTGCATCAGGATATTGATCCCGATGGTCCTGATCGCCGCCTTTGCCGGAGCACTCTCCTCGACATGGTTCCGGACGAACGTTCCTTTCCCGGCACGCTTCACAACCACCCCCCGGTTCTCCAGAAGATTCAACCCCAGGCGCACGGACGAACGGCTGATGCCGAACTGTTCCGCCAGCAGATTCTCGGGCGGAATCTGTTCGCCGGGAGCCAGCTCGCCGCGCCGGATCGACTCCTCCAGCTCCTTTACAAGCTGGGAGTACACCACTTCGCTGTTCCTCCTCAAAGACGACCTTTTTATCATGACATCCAGCATAAAACAACCTTTTCATACATGTATGTTATTCTTGTATATTAATTATATTC
>DXVA01000475.1 GCA_019408975.1 Lentisphaeria bacterium
TCTTCATTCTTTTTTCTCCGCTTTTCAATTACTTCAAATTAAAGCTTTTTCTACTGAAACAACCTACATTTTTTTGAGATTCATGCTGCCAGGCCATAAATCTCTGAACACCGGGCTGCGATCGGGAAATGCAGCCGCAGAAGCATATAATTTAACATCGGGAACTCTTTTTTCAAGATTCACAGGCGGGAAAAACAGATTTTTTTGCAATATTTTTCATCAAAAGAAAAAAGGTGAAGGCCTCTCGACCTCCACCCCCACTTTTTTGATCTCCTTTTTAGAGTCAGGAGAAGACTTTCCCCGTCAGCAGGCTCTCTCTAAAACCGGCAGACGGCAACGAGCGGGACCTCTCAAAATCCCATCTCTCAAGGAACAATCTATCATGCAAAAGCAAAATGTCAAATCCTTCTTTCATCTTTTTTCATGGATTTGGAGCTCTTCATGCAGGAGACATCAATAATGCACCTGCCAAATGTCCGAAAAAATGGACGGAAGAAGACGAATTTGAATCCTGCCATTCACCATCCTTTTCATCTTTAATTCCGGTCTTTTACAACATCATCCTGAAAAGAGCCGAATCGAAAAAGAGAATCGTGCAAAAGTCGATGCCCGTCACTGTTTTATTCATAAAATTATGATTTTTTCTTTGCCGGGGGCTTGACAAAACATATAAAATTCATTATAATATACAGCAGAAGGCAAACGTTTACCTTTTTTTTATTCTTCAAGGAAACAACAGCAATGGCAATGACAATGATGAAACTCGCGGAGAATCTGGGACTCTCCGTTGCAACGGTCTCGCGCGTTCTGAACGGCTGCGACAGGAAACGTGTGCGTCCCGAGCTGGCGGAGAAGATCCGCGAAGAGGCACGCAAGGCGGGATTTCAGCCGGACCGTGCGGCGGGACAGTTGCGCAGGCGCCGTTCCAATCTGATCGGCATCCTCCTGCCCTCTCTTTCCATCGTCAACTTCTATTCTGAGCTGGCGGGAGAACTGCACGAATTGATCTTGAAGCGAGGTTATTTTCCTGTCTTTGCCTTTTGGATTCAAATGGAAGAAGCGGTCAAAGCCTACCGGAATATCGTCTCCTGGAGAATCGACGGTCTTATTACCGTTCAGCCGGACATCATTGAAGGCAAACCGGAATTTCCCGTTGTCTCCTATTACAATGAAGACCCCCGTTTTGACTGTCTCGTGACGGACTCGGAACAGATTTTCAGAGAGCTGCTGGAATATCTCACCTCACTCGGACATAAAAGTATTGCATGGATCGGCTGTAATTTCGACGGACGCCTGCCATGCCTCATACGGCTGTGCCCGGAATATGGTGTCAAGTTCAGATACATGGACTGCGACAACTCAATCGGGCTGCTTTCCAGCTCGGCGGGATATTGCCTGACGGAAAAGATGCTGAAAGAATTTTCCGCCGACCTGCCGACTGCCATTGTTGCCTCAAGCGACGACATCGCGTTCGGTGCCATCCGGTGCCTTGCAGACCACGGATACCGTTGCCCGGAGGATTTCAGCGTCATCGGAAGCGATAATGTCAAACAGGCGGAACTTTATATTCCGGCACTTACGACAATAAAGCATTCTGATAAAATCCCGCTCGCGGAACTCCTGACGGACCAGATTTTCAAAAAAATCGAAAAACCGGACCTGCCGCGGGAGAGAGTGGTAATTAAGAGAAGTCTTGCAGTAAGAGACAGTTGTGCCCCGCCACGGTCCAATGAATTAATATCCAATCCAAGGAGGCACTGATAAGAACTTACACTTTCCGTGCGACTCACAGATTTTTCAGTTTCAAAAACCTTAATCCTGACCAGAGAGGAGATAAAAAATGAAAAACGACGTAAAACAACAGATCATGTCCGGCATCAAGAATGCCCGGCGGCGGGCGTTTTCCATGGAATCATTCACATTAATAGAATTATTGATCGTTATCGCCATCATTGCAATTCTGGCGGCAATGCTGCTGCCCGCTCTGAACAAAGCCCGTGAGAAAGCACATACTGCGGCATGTCTGTCGAACGTCAGACAGATCGGGATCGGTTACACCATGTATGCCAATGCCAATAAAGACTATGGTCCAATGACCACTGCTCAAGGGCACCTGGCATTGGAATGGATGGACTGCAGTATCATCAGTCAAAATAAAACCTTATGGAGAGAACGTCTTGCAGGATTACTCTGCGCAGACGGGTATCTCACTCCGAATGTAATGAGGTGCCCGGCATTCAAAGACGCCGTGATAGAACAAGGATATACTGCCAATGACAGAATTTTCAGGCCTAATGAATGGAATAAGACGGATAAGATTGTCGAAGGCAACTATGTCTTGCGTACAACTGACCTCAAAACATACGAGGAGATGCAGCCGTCGTTTGACACTGCCGCAATGTCAACCTGGGGTTATAAACTGGGAAATTCCCCAAAAGCAGCAATCACCTGGGACCGAGCTACTAAAGAGCTCGGTCCGGAGTGGGCACATCGTTCCGTAAATGCCGGTTATGAAGACGGAAGCGCTCAAAGCATCCCCAACCTTGCCCACAAGATGATTATGGTGGGGCTGACCTCCCATAGTTACTCCATCAACAATGGAGATTCAAAGCTTTACGCAACCAAAGAGGCCATAAGCCGCAACGGCAAGTATGGCAGAATGTTCTGTAAATAACTTTAATTATTCAAAATAAAAAAGAAAGAAGGACTATGAAATTATTAACGGTGTTACTGCTGCTTACGCTGTCGGTTGCAACGTATGCAGAGACGGAATTCTTCAATCAGGGGGAAACCAGATGGAAAATCACAGCCATCCCATAGGAAAAGAAAAAGTTGAAAGATGATGGTTCTGGATGCA
>DXVA01000476.1 GCA_019408975.1 Lentisphaeria bacterium
CTTTACAGCTTCCCGCCGGTGCCGAAGAAGACCATCGACGACGGGTTCGATTTTCTTGCCGAGATGTGGCATCCGATCCTTGATGTCTTTGAGGATCACGGCGTGAAATTCGCTCTTGAGGTGCATCCCACGGAAATCGCTTTTGATATCGTGACCGCGAAGCGCACGCTTGAAACACTGGATTATCGCGAGGAGTTCGGATTCAATTTCGACCCCAGCCATCTTTTCTGGCAGATGATGGACCCGGTGCGGTTCATCAAGGAATTCCCTGACCGTATTTTCCATGTGCACATCAAGGATGCCGCGCTGACGCTGGACGGTCGTTCCGGAATTCTTTCCTCGCATCTTGACTTCGGACAGCCCGGACGCGGATGGGACTTCCGCAGTCCCGGGCACGGACAGGTTAATTTCGAGGAGATCATCCGCGAGCTGAACCGTATTGAATATGACGGTCCGCTTTCCGTTGAGTGGGAGGATTCCGGCATGGATCGTGAATATGGTGCCGCCGATGCCGCGAAGTTTGTCAGGAAACTGGATTTCCCGTCTTCGACGATTAAATTTGATGCACAGATGAAAAACAATCGCTGAACGGTTGGTTCTGAATCCGGCTGAAAAAAGCAGTGAGAGTCACGGATGGCTTTCACTGCTTTTTATTTGTCATTTACCGAACACGCCTTGTCGGCACAGCCTGCCGGAAATTGCCTGTACGCCGGATTTCATATCCGCGCACTGTATTTTGCTGCTGTATTGCCCCCGGACGTTGAATCACCCGGTTGGAATTCTGGTTTCTGTCTTTGGGCTGTATCTGAATCGATGGCTTCTCTGCGACAGGTTTATTTGGCTTTCCCGGCCTGCCGGGCCTCGTGATGATGTCCGGCTTTCCCGGTTTTCCCGGTTTTATGATTATACCCGGGTTATCCGGTTTTCCCGGTTTGTCATGCGGCGGACGCGGGGGGCGTGGATGCGGCGGACGAGGTCGTGGCGGACGCGGACGCGGGGGACGGTGCGGATAATAATGGTTCCACCATGCCACGGGAATGAAGTTGCCGGCTATGAAATACACTCCGTCTCCGACGAAACCATAATAGCTTCCATAAGGAGAGTAGGTGATCTTTCCGTCATCCGTCCACTGATCCGGCGGCGTATTGTGGGGCTCCCTGGCTGCCTGCGGTTGTTCCTTTGCCTGATCCGGCGCCTGTGTACTGGCGTTCTGAAGATTTTTCTTATCATTTTCTGCGGCGGCATATTCCGCATAGATTTCAAGATATTTTGTCAGGATTTCCGTGGAATCGTCAAGGCTTCCGGTAAAAACGGGGATTTGCTTTTTGTCATAAATCGCCTGAACCCCCGCAGGATAAAGAAAACCGCTCCATGAACCTTCCGCGGGAAGGTGAATTCCGTCAAGGAGAACCAGTTCCGATTCGATCGGCTTGCCGGAAACTACTTTTTCGATTTTTACGACGCAGCCTGTTTTCGTATCCTTGACGGGGGTAAGTTCCACGGAACGCCGCCATGCATGGACTGCATATCGTAGATCGGCTGGTTTGAGCGTAATTTTTTCACCGGCGAATTTTGCTTTGATCTGTTCCGTAATGCGTTCCAGCCGCGTTTTCTCCTCATCAGCTACTTTGTTGATGTCCGTTTTTTCATATTTCCTGACTTCAGACTCGAATTTTCTGCTTTTTTCCGGATCATATCCGAATTTTTTCTGAAGTTCTTCCGATAAATCCTTGAAAAGAATCCCTTTGAGGACGTAATGCCCTTTTTCATTGACATAACCGATGTCGATTCCATTCGGATTGACTCTTTCGATCTGGGCGTCTTCAAACACCTGTCCGTTCAGAGTCTGGATATTCA
This sequence comes from Lentisphaeria bacterium, assembly GCA_019408975.1. Taxonomy (GTDB): domain Bacteria; phylum Verrucomicrobiota; class Lentisphaeria; order Victivallales; family UBA1829; genus UBA11452. The sequence goes on from DXVA01000476.1 coordinate 1,858, forward strand.
TGCTCTCCGCCGCAAGCGGCAGAGCCAGCGATAACAACAAAAGCGGCAGTATTTCTTTCATGAGTAGCCTCCTGTCAGATGGTTCTTGCCGGTATAAGGTAGCTCCCTGAAAAATGTTTTGCAACCCCGCAGGGTGTTTTTATTCGCTGTTTTCCGGAAAACAGCCGAAATTTTCCGGTGAATAGATACTGAAATTCAGACGCAGCCGCGGAGGGACACGGCTTGGGGGCCAACTGAAATGAACATCTTCTTTTCCGATGGTCTGATTCTGCCGCACCAGCAGAAAATAGAATGGAATGTCCATCCGGTTTTCCGTTCGCGGGGAACAGGGCAGCAGCACTTCGGCATCCCAGCCTCCGGGGTGTTTGGATATCCGCACTTCGCTGCCGCCCCGGTTGTCGGTTTTCCGTCCGTCGGAGAATGCTTCTATCAACCATGGCATACCGGTTGCCGACCGGTTCAGGGTTGCGATCAGCACCTTGTCCGTTTCGCAATCCGCATTTTCTCTGCATTGCAAACGGAAGTGCAACCCTTCCTGTCGCCGCTCGGCGCACCAGCGCATGGAACCGGCGGTGAGCCAGCCGCCGCGATAAGACGGGACTTTTACGGAACGGGGGATGCAGTGGTTTTTCCGGATTGCCGGAAAATCATGCAGAAGCAGATTCTTCAACTGCGATATCCTCCAATGCAGGCGTCCGGGATCGTATTGATGCGATTCCGCTTCCGAATGAAAACCGAGCCTGCTGTCCGCTTTGCATAACGGGATCAGCCGCTCCGAATTTCTGATTTCCCGCCGGACGATCTTCTCCATTGCGTCAAGTGCTGCCGCAGGGCGTGTGCCTGCAATCAGTTCTTCCCGCAGAAGATAAAAACTCAGGATGTCGGATGCGCTTCGGAACTGGATCGACAATGCCTCCGCTACGCCGATATCCGGGTGGCTGCCGCAGGATTGCCAGAGTTTCAGGGCTTTTTCCCAGCCGTCCGCCATCCTGCCGGC
>DXVA01000477.1 GCA_019408975.1 Lentisphaeria bacterium
TCGAAACAACGGTCTCCCATCATGCAGACCACCTCCCCGCGCGCCAGAGCGTCAGCCGCGTCCACAAGTCCCCCCATCGCGCCGAGAGTCGAAATCACACGAACCGGCACATGAAGCTCCTCGGCGGCGGCGAACTTATCCACATTCAGGTTCGCATCCGGCGTCACCAGAAGATTCACCGGACGCCCGAACTCCCCGAGTCCTCCGATCAAAGCCTGCCAGCAGCTGAAATGAGACGCCAGCAGGATAAAACCCTGTTTCCCCTCGATCAAATTGCGGATCATGCCGCCGTTTTCAAAACGCCACGTCAGTTTTCCAGCTCCCATCGCACGGGTTTCGATCAATGCCTGCCCCTGATTCGTGAACAGCGCCCATGTATGCAGGAACATTGCGATGCGCCCTGCACCGGGAAAGCGGCGTTTCAGGTAATGCGACGCGGCACGGCGCGCTTTCCGGTCGAACGAAGCATAGAAAAATGAAATCAGCCAGACCAGCTCACAGGTGCGGTTGACGCCCAGCGTGCGCAGGAAGACAAGGAAGATTCCGATCCCGAGCGCATTGCCGCGGGAATCGCTCAGATTTTTACGGTTCGGAGTCATGCCCTGCGTCCCTCCCTGCGCTCTTTCCGGCGCTTGAAGAATTTCACCGCGGCGAATGTGGCAAACCAGATCACCACCGCCCAGAAAGGAGCAAGCAGGAGGCTTCCGAGAAACCACTCCCACAGACGGTGCGGCATCTCGATCACCACAGTCTGAAAGGTCAGCGTCGTCAGCCAGCGGCGATGCATGAAATAATGTCCGAGCTCAATGCAGAGGAACGGCGTCTGCGGCGGCATGAAAAGGTGCTGGATCAGAAGCGCCAGAACCTTGTTAAGATGAAAACGCTGGGTGAAATAGACGATCGCCGCGATATGAAAACCGGGAATCGGCAGCACTGCAAGAAAGGTCCCGACCGCCGCCGAGGATGCAAGCCCCTCCGGCGTGGAGTTCTCTTTCAGCAGAGCAGTAAACAGCTCCTTCGGGCGGAAGATCGAAAGCGTGCTCTCTTTTTTCACCAGTTTCTTCTTCGGATACGGCAGAAGGCGCAATCCGACAAGGTGCGTGTGCAGGCATGAAAGGCGGAAATTGTCCAGCCACGGACAGAAATGCGAGATGCGTTTCTCCTGCGGCGGATAATAGACACGGACCGGCACGCAGAGGATGTCCAGCCCCGCCCATGCGGAACGGGTCAGAAGTTCCGTCTCATACCCGTAACGGTCGGAAATGCACTTCAGCTGTACAATATATTTCACGGGATACGCGCGGAAACCGCTCTGGCAGTCGTCCACCGGCACCCCGGTTTCCACCCTCATCCAGAAGTTGGCGAAAGAGCGTCCGAAGCGGCTTGATTCCGGCACATTCTCCGTATTGAAATCACGGCATCCCACGATCACGGCATGTTCATTCGCCTCGATCAGCGGCAGGAATACGCGGATGTCTTCGGGAAAATGCTGTCCGTCGGCGTCAAGCGTGATCATATAGTCCGCCCCGAGCGCAGCAAGATATTCCGCCGCACGCCGGAGCGCCGCGCCTTTTCCGAGATTCGCCTCATTGCGAAGCACCGTCACACGGGAGGACGCATAGAACGCCGCCAGATCCGTATCCGTGCTGCCGTCGTCCACCACAAGCACATCCGGCAGCTCCCGCAGGCACTGCCGCACGACCGAATAAACGGTCATGGCGTTATTGTAAACAGGAATCACGCACCAGATTTTCTTCATTCCGCATCTCCTCCCGTCAGCTTCCGGTAGTTCACGTAACCGAACCTGTGCAGTGTCTTCAGGGAATCGTTGCAGATATGCGGCGGATAGATGCAGCAGGAACTCGAAGCAAATCCCTCGCAGAGTTCCCGGTGCAGGCGCTCCGGTTCAATGCCGGGGGCATAGTAGTAAATCTCATCGCGCCCGTTCCAGTCCGGCGGAACCGCGTTTTCCTTTTTCGCAAGCGCGAACAGCGGCGTATGCGGCAGGATGCGAATACCGGAAAAGACAAGTGTATGAACGGGTTCGATCGAACGCAGGTTCCCGATTCCGCGCCGGACCGTCTCCCACGTTTCATTCGGTCCGCCGAACATGACATTGGCGGTGACTCCGACATTCCGCACGAGCAGTTCGCGGCAAGTCCATGCGGCGGTGCTGAAATCGAAATTCTTGCCGAGCCCGCGCAAAGTTTCATCCGCCGCGCCGTCAATCCCCAGCTCCGCCGCAATCATGCCGCGGGAACAGAGCAGATCCAGGTCCTCCTCATTCAATCCGCCGGGAGTGAGAAACGCCGCAAAGGGCACAGTCAGGGAACGCCGTTCCATCTCTTTCAGAAGTCTGTGATACTCCCGTGCCGGATCGTTGAAAACCGCGTCCACAAAGTAAAACATCACATCAGGCAGTTCCGCCGCGAGTTCCTCAAGCTGTCCCGCCACTTCGGCAGGGTCGCGCGGACGCATGGAACACCCCTCCAGCGCCGGATAGGTGCAGTAGACACAGTGAAACGGGCACCCGCGTTTCGTCTGAACCGGCAGGATATGAGTCCGGGAACAGTAATAATCGCAGATATCCCGCTGATAAAGAGCGCCGCACTGAACCCCGCCGCATCCGCGGATCAGACGGGATTCCGGTTTTCCGCCGCGCGCCAGAATCGCGATCAGCTCCGTCATTGCGGACTCCCCTTCCCCGATCACTCCGTAATCCGCGCCGGTCAGTTTCAGGATCTCCTCCGGCAAAAGGGAAAAGCCGGAACCGCCCAGAATCAGCGGCGCATCCGTCTGGAGATCTATCAGGGGGAGAATTACTATGCTTCG
>DXVA01000478.1 GCA_019408975.1 Lentisphaeria bacterium
TCGATGTTCCAGGCATCCTTTTCTCTGGAAACTTTTGCGATCCACTTTTCATATTCATTGACGGGCTGATCCGTTCCCCGTCCCATCCAGCGCCCGCCGCCCGCCGCAACGACGAACTGGCTCAGGGAACGGTCGTTTGCAACCGGCGCGAAGAAGATTTCGACCGTATCGTCTCGCCAGACATTGCCGCCGTTGTCCGCGACGGAGCATTTCAGCTTGTCCATCTCCGGCTCCATGCACCGGATTTTCAGCTTGATGGAATCGGGTCTGGCTTCGGCATAAACCACCGTATCCGCCTTGGCTCTCGCGTTGTTCTTGTAATCGACGAAACCGTCTGTCGCCTTTCCTGCGACGATGACTTTTTTCAGCGGAGCGGAGGCAGGTTTGGAGTTCCTGTTTTTCAGACCGCCGAGAAGATCGGCTTTCTCCTCGGTTCTTACTTTGTCGATCAGGATGAAACTGCCGACGGGAGGCAGGTTTTTCCAGCGTTCCTCGCCCCACAGACTGACACCGATTGCGGCATGAGTCGCATCGGCGCCGGTCTGAAAGGTTCCCCGGATCGCGGTCCATTCTTTGGAGGCCTTGAAAGACGCTTTTCCCGTTATTTTTATCCGCTTCATGTTTTTCCAGTAACCGGGCCCGTTCCATTCCCACGCGCTGACCGACGCGCCGACTTCTCCCTTGAGTTCCAGCGAGAAACTGTAAACGGTGTTCGGCTTGACCGGGAATCCGTTGTTCTGCCGGTCGCCGCCGATACGCGCCAGCGCATAATATTTTTTCCCGTTTTTATCCGTGATGTGTCTGGTGACTTCAAGTTTCAGGCATTTGTTCCATGTCCGGTCTTCCGTGAATATCCCGGTTTTGCAGGCTCCCGGTGCGGCGTCGAATCTGCATTCCTGGTCAAGCGGTTTATCGAAATCCCCGTTTTTGATCAGGTTCTGTGCCTGAAGTAAACCTGCGGAAAGTGAAACGAGGATGGAGATAAATTTCAATTTCATATGATATCCTTATTATGTTGTGTTATCGGTCCTTTGACAGATTTACGGAAAATGGTAGATATAAACGGGCGGTTTGGCATTGTTGGTTATGGGACGCCAGAAAGTTTTGTAATATTCACGGTCGGCATTCCAGTAAACTTCCCGTCTGCCCATTGTTTTTACAGTTCCGTTGTATAACAGTGCATTCGCTGTCGTATTGCGGTGCCTGCCGTTGACCGGAGCATAATTGCCGGGACTTGACTGATAGAAGTTGGCGTAGCCCCCCTGGACGAGAAGACGCTGATCACTGTCCGATTTCTGTATTGAATTGCAGGAGTCGATAAAAACCACCGGATTGCATTTTAAAGAACCGCTGACCAGCATCTTATCAAGCTGCGGGACTTTGATCCCCGGATTTTGGACTCTGTCATTGCGATAGCCGAACAGCTGATAATTGATTCCGTAGGTGTATTCCTGGGGTTTCATGACTTCTGCCGGGCAGCGCAATGTCTTTGCCGTGATATACTTATCATTTACATAACGAGTCTGCCATGTGGCTTCTCCTGTGTTGCCGCGTGCCGGATAAATCCATTCATTGCTTTCATTGGAGTACATGACACGGGCATAATGCATTTGTTTCAGATTGTTGACGCAGGCTATACTTTTTGCCTTTTCCCGTGCCTGATTCAATGCCGGCAGAAGCATTGCCGCCAGAATTGCGATGATTGCTATAACGATAAGCAGTTCTATTAATGTGAATATTCCGCAAGTTGTCCCGAATGCTTTCGGCGATGGGATTCCCGAAAGCCTGTCCTGTTTCAAATTTCCGACCATCATAGTTGTCTCCTTTTTCTTTGTATAATTATGATTTGGAAAATGCCGTTTCACGGACTACAAGCGTTGTCGGGAGCCGGATAATCACGGTTTCGTCCGAAGGATGCCGTATTTTGTCCAGAAGAAGTTGAGCGGAACGCTCCGCAATTCTGATCTTCGGGGAATCGATTGATGTCAGAACCGGTTTCCCGAACGGCAGGTACCCATACCCCTCCAGATTGTCGTAACTCAGCAGCTGGAAATCTTCTCCGGGTTTCAAACCCGCCTCATGAAACGCCTCCAGCATGGCGAAACTCACCACATCGGATGTGGAGAAGAGAAGTCTGCCCTGAATCTTCTTGCACAGCTTCATGGCGAGACGATAACTCGGAACGCCGCTCTGAAGCGCCCATTCCTCCACCTGTATGGCGTGAATCTGCCCTTTGTCGTAACCGGCTGATTCCATGGCGCGGATGAAGGAATCTTTTCTGATATGCCCGTTCCGGTGATCTTCGTAGATTACGATGATTTCAGGGAAATGGCAGCGGATGATTTTCTCCGCCGCCTGCTTCATGCCCGGATAGAGGTCCGTGATGACCTGATTGCAAGAGGTTGCCATGACCCACTCATGGAGGTTGATCACAACGGGAATGGGAAGGGCGAGAAGATTGGCTTCCGTGACCGGATCAAAATATGCGGAGGAGACAATCAGCCCGTCGAGAGAGGCTGCTTCGCGTTTCAGGAGCTGCAAATCGCGGACCTCCTCATAATCCAGAATCCTGACCTCGCAGTCACAGCTTTTCAAATACTGCATACTGGTGCGGGGGCGGATATCCAGCGCCGCCTCCCGGAGCGGTATCACCGGATAAGCCAGTTTGTCCGCAATGCCGATGCGGTACCCTTTTTTCGATGATTCGGGAAGAGTGGGGCTGACATATGTCCCGCGCCCCTGTTCGCGGTAGACCAGACCCGCCTTGACCAACTGCCGGACCGCGCGGTCCGGCAGTTGGTCAAGGCGGGT
>DXVA01000479.1:0-1488 GCA_019408975.1 Lentisphaeria bacterium
TCCACATGCAGTCCGGGAGTTTTGCTTTTGGCTCTTTCCTTTTCGATCTGCTTGTCCCAGTATGGGGATTCTCCGGTCTTGACGTAGTTGAAGAGCTCTTTGCTTTTTTCCGCTCCCAGCTTTGTGTATTCTTCTCTGGTGACGGCGTTCAGGTCCACCAGCGCGATGCCGTTCTCTTTCGCCAGAGCGCGTGTGATGTCCGGATATTCGGCAAGCGTGCTGACAGCCTTGCCGTTCTTGAACTGGCGACGGCAGACCGATGTAGCGAAAACCGGCGTGGCGCCGCGTTTTTTCGCTTCATTCGCGAAAAACATCATAAATTCCCGGTATTTTTCCGGGGAGGCATATTGTTTCGGCGCATATTTCTTCTGGTCGTTGTGCCCGAACTGGATAATCAGGTAATCGCCGGGTTTGATTTTGTCCGCGAAAGTGTCGAACCTGTTTTTGCCTGTTTTCTCATTTTTCTTCATGAACATCGTGGTGCTCCAGCCGGAAAGCGCCATGTTCGACACTTTCACGCCGGGTTTGCAGTATTCGTTCAATACCTGCCCCCATCCGGTCAGCGGTGCGCGTTCTTTCGGGTAAGTCGCCATTGTGGAATCTCCCATCATCCAGATGGTTGGCTGTGCGCAGAGCGTGGCGCCGATCAGCATGGAAAGCAAAGCGAGTTTCGTTTTCATGATTCTGTTTTCTCCTTATGATTTAATAACATTGACCATCTCTGAAATCCGGAAGCTGAAATTCAATTTGTTTTGTCAGCGAGTTGGTAGGCGAAGGGATGACTCTGAAACGAGCCTGTGCCACATGACCGTCTCCCAGCAGGAAATTGGCGGCGCCGCTGTGCCGCGGATCGGGAAAACCTACGGACTCACTGACAACATAGACAAGCTGCATTCTCCAGCAGCCTTCCTGTGCGGCGGCTTTTCTTGTGTCCACTGTGATTGTCACACGGGATGGAAACTTGAAACGGGTCAACTTCATACAGGCGATATCTGTAACACCGGTTTGTGCCGGGAGTCCCAACTTTCTATGAAGTCCCATATAACTTCCGACATATTCATAATTGTAACCGTAACCAGTTCTCCATAAACCATAGTTGGAGCTTTGAGGCAGAGTTTCTTTGGGATTGCCGGTGATTACCGTATAGGGAGGAACGCCGGAGGAACCGGAAAGGACTTTCGACTGTAATTCATCAGGCAGAGAGGGGCAGGCGAACACAGCGGTATTGGCATAACCGTCCAGGATCAGATAGTTGGTCCATGCCCTTGCTCTTCCGGCAATGCCGTTTTTGGCAATAAAATAATTTGGAAAATATTCCTTGTTGTCGTTCGCATAGCTGATGAACCCCAGCCCCAGCTGTTTCTGATTGTTGATGCAGAATACGGCGCGTCCTTTTTCCCTTGCCTTGTTCAGCGCCGGAAGAAGCATGCCCGCCAGAATCGCAATAATTGCAATTACGATCAAGAGCTCGATCAATGTGAAATGCCG
>DXVA01000479.1:1498-2805 GCA_019408975.1 Lentisphaeria bacterium
TAAAATCCCTCCTGTCAGGTTGTCTTTGCAGTTTTTATTTATTGATTGATCTTTCGTCATTCTGCTCCTCCTATGCCGATTGGCGGCGGTTCCGGGATTGTTTGATGCGGAGAAAAAGCCGGATGGCGTCCGCCAGGCGGTGCGCTTCTTCCGCAATCTTTTCCGATGGAAGCAGGCACAATGCCCCGATGCCGTCCGTCACCAGCGTGTAAAGTTCCGGCGAGAAAATATTGTAATCATACACCATCTGCGGAATTTCCGTCAGGAACGTGACATCCAGTTCGTCATCCAGTTTCAGGGCTTTCTGAGCGGAACTCCGCCGGAACGGGATGCCGTAGCCTGTCTTCCCGAAATAATCCTGGACCGCTTCGGAAAACAGCAGTTTCGCGCACTCTCTGCCGAGGCGCATATCCGTGCAGTTTTTGCGGATGCAGAACAGGTCCGCCGCAAGCATGGACGCTCTGCGTCCGCCTTCCGGCGTGGGGATGCTGACTCCTGCCAGTTCCAGTTCCTGAGCCGGCGGATGCAGTTTCAGCCTGTAAAGGAATTGGCGGGGGGCAAATGTCATTGCCGCCCTTCCTGCTGCGAATTCATCTTCAAAGATGTTTTGCGGCAACCCTGTACCGCCGTCCGGGAACAGGCGCTCCCGGAGTTCTGCATAAAGCCGCAGTCCGCGGATCGTTTCCGGCGAATCGATTTTTACAGGGTCTTCCGCGGCGGGCTCGAGCAGACTGCCGCCGCTCCGCACGACCAGATTGATCCAGTAATGCAGGCTCTGCTGCCAGTCGATGATCCGCTCGGGGGCGATTTTCCGTTTCAGCAGATCGACCGTTGCCAGAAAATCATCCCAGCTCCAGTTGTCATGGGGAACGGGGCACCCCGCCTCGCGGAAAAGCCGCCGATTGTACAGCAGAATACGCGGGGAGAAGATCCACGGAATGCCGCAGAGTTTGCCGTCGACGATGAATGGATTCAACAGTTTCAGGAAATAATTCTCTTCATCCGGGAAACATTCCCTGAACAGCGGCATCAGGTCAAGGTATTCGTCATGATGGCTGAACAGGTAATGTGTGACGCGGAATTCAAAAATTCCTTTGGAGAAAGCCCTGCATACATGAATCTGCGGCAGATCCTTCCGGATGAATTCGTCGAGTTTATCGATCCACGGCAGGATGTTGCAGGCGAAGGTTGCAGGCAGAATGCGCTGCCGCCAGTCTTGCTGGACGAAAGTGCCGGATCGTGGAACCGTTTCAAAAATGCCGTTCTGCACCAGTGTTTCGATGACGGTCTGGATATGAGTATAGGAG
>DXVA01000048.1 GCA_019408975.1 Lentisphaeria bacterium
CTCCTCCTTTTGAGACTCGAAAAATTCGCCAGTTTGAGGTGGAGAGAATTTTTCTAAAAAATAAAAAAATGCTCGACCATTTTTTCTCAAATTTTATCCTGTTCCGTTATTGATTGCCGTTTTTTTATTTCTTTTCGTGAATTTAACTCCGTCAATGGGCAGAATGAAAACAATTGAGTATCGCTGCCGCATATTAGAGAGAAATTCTGAAGTATTCGTGAACACGGATGGTGTCGATGGCGTGTGCTGCCGCAACAAGCAGGCGGAGATTTTGGGAGTACCGTCAGGGCCCTGATGCAGAAGGAACGGTTCCTCCCGTGGTATCCGGTATCATGAAAAACTTTGTGTGGAATTTTCGATTCGCAAGCATTAATCTGAAAAAAAGCCGGCGGCAGCGGCGGAACAGCTTGAATTTTCCGGAAACGGGTTTAGTTTATGAGCTTTCGCATAATGAATATTAGTGATCCGAAGTGGAAAGATCATGCGGATTTTTCCTTGATGGATTTTAACTGTTTTTATCTGAGGGGCTGGCAATGCCGATCACGGAAATTCTGGAGAACAACGCGAAGTTGTACGGAAACGACGTCGCGCTCGTTGAGATCAATCCACAGGAACTGGAAAAACGTCATACGACCTGGCGGGAATATTCCCTGATCGAACCAAGCAGAATCGATGCTTTCCGAAGCGAGATCACATGGGGGGAGTTCGACCGCAGAGCCAACCGTGTTGCGAATTTCCTGCTGACCCGCCGCATCGGAAAAGGATGCAAGGTCGGAATCCTTCTGATGAACTGTCTGGAATGGCTGCCGATCTATTTCGGCATCCTGAAAAGCGGAGCGATGGCGGTGCCGCTCAACTTCCGCTACACTCCGCAGGAGATCAAATACTGTCTGGAGCTGGCGGATGTCGATATCCTGATTTTCGGACCGGAGTTCGTCGGGCGCATGGAGTGCATCTGCGAGAGCCTGCCGCGCGTGAAAGCCATGCTCTATGTCGGGGATGATTGTCCGTCCTTTGCCGAACCCTATTACAATCTTGTGTCATACTGTTCCAGCAAGTCGCCTGCCATTCCGATATCGGACAGCGAGGATGCGGCAATCTATTTTTCCTCCGGAACGACCGGATTCCCGAAGGCGATTGTCCATGCACACCGCAGTCTGATGCATGCCTGTATTGTAGAGCAGAAACACCACAGGCAGACCCGCGGCGATACGTTCCTCTGCATTCCGCCTTTGTACCATACGGGCGCAAAGATGCACTGGTTCGGCAGTTTTCTTGTGGGCGGGAAAGCGGTTCTGCTGAAAGGCGTCAATCCGGAGTGGATACTCCGTTCCGTTTCCGAGGAACAGTGTACGATTGTGTGGCTTCTCGTTCCGTGGGCGCAGGATATTCTGGATGCGATTGAACGGGGCGACATCGATCTTTCCGATTACAAACTTGACCAGTGGCGGCTGATGCATATCGGCGCACAGCCGGTGCCGCCGAGTCTGGTCAAACGCTGGAAGACGGTTTTCCCGCATCACGATTACGACACCAATTACGGTTTGAGCGAGTCCATCGGCCCCGGCGCGGTACACCTCGGAATCGAGAATGTGGACCATGTCGGCGCGATCGGCGTTGCCGGATACGGCTGGCAGACCATGATCGTGGATGAGAAGCATCGCCCGGTTCCGCGCGGAACGGTCGGAGAGCTGGCTGTCAAGGGGGACGGCGTGATGAACTGTTATTACAAAGATGAAAAAGCCACGAAAGAGGTGCTGGCGGACGGCTGGCTCTTTACCGGCGATATGGCGAAAGAGTCCGAGGACGGTTTCATCTACCTTGTTGACCGCAAGAAAGACGTGATCATTACCGGCGGCGAGAACCTCTATCCGGTTCAGATCGAAGATTACCTGCGGAAGCATAACGCAATCAAGGATGTTGCCGTGATCGGGCTGCCGGATGTCCGCCTCGGTGAGATTGCAGCCGCAATCATTGAACTGAAGCCGGGATTTGAGCTGACTGCGGAGGGTGTGCTTGAATTTTGCCATGCCCTGCCGCGGTACCAGCGTCCGCGCAAGATTATTTTTGCCGAGGTTCCGCGTAATCCGACCGGGAAGATCGAGAAGCCGAAACTGCGTAAAATGTACGGTGCGGACAAGCTGGTCGCCCAGCAGTATGAACTTTCAAAATAATTGACGGATTGCGCTGTTTTCCTGAGCCGCAGCGTGACTGCCGCCGTCATCCCGGCAAATGCCGGGACGGATTCCATCGGAAGTTATTTTTTCACCGCTTTGGGGCGGAATGTCAGAATGAATCCGAGGGCAAGGCTCAGGACGGCGCTCATCAGCACACGGTAGTCCTGCGGCAGGCAGAATGTCACGGTGTGCGCGGGAATCCAGAAATAGAGGATCGTCTTCGGGATGAAGGAACCCCAGATATGTTTGTCCACGGAGGCAAGGAATTCCTCGCCGCCTACGAAACGTTTTTTGTTGATGACCTCATTGCACCATTCATGTCCGAGCATCATGGGGTAGGCGAAGATCATATTCTGCCAGAACGATGTGGAGACTGCAAAGATCAGCGTTGCGCTCCATGTGGTTCTGTCGATGCTCCCGAAAGGCCATACAGGAGATCCCATCAGCGCCCCGACGCCGGTGGCGAACATTGCGAAGACGTAGGAAAAGACCATTCCTGTAATGCCCCATACAATGAATCGGGCGGGCAATGCGGGGACTTTCCATGAACCTGTTTTCCGCCGGACTTTCAGCATTTCCCCGAAAGTCGCGAGAAGCCCGACTTTGAAAAAGCCCATGAGATACGGGTGGGCTTTGGTCACATGCCCGAAATTGGAGAATCCGTCGGACAGCAATCCCCAGACGAGACTGCCGTCGGGGGAGATATTCAGAGGGAAAAAGAATACTGTGCAGGCATACAGCAGGACGAATCCGACGGCGATGAAATCTGAAATCTTCATGAATCTTCTCTCTCTTTTCTGTTTGCATAACGAGAACATGAACCTTTAAGATAGCGCAAAAAAGCGGGAAGACAACAATATTTACAGTTTTTTTTCAAAACTTCGCTGTATCTCCTGTTGCAATCGTCCGTTGCGTATATTATATTTAACAGAAATTATTATAAGAAGTGAAAACTGAATATCATTCCGGAGGAATCATGAAAACGATCGGGAAAATTGCTCTGCTGGCTGTCACTCTTTTTGCATTCGGTGCGACTGTGCAGGCTCAAGATGATGTCGGGCAGAAAAACACTACGGGCAGGGTCATTGCCGATAAAATCATCATGTATATTCCAAACCGCATAGTGGATTTTTTTGATATCTTTTCACTGGAATTCGGTTCCGGTGCGACCGCAAAGCTGGGAGTTCGTGCGACACATGCGTTCGGCATCGGTACCGGTGTCGGACCGTCCGGCAAAGTCGTGAAAGGGTTCAACCGCACTTACGGCTTTGCCCTGGACGATGGCTGGCAGGCGTATTTTCTTGCGATGGGGAAGGGCGATCTGACACGTGAATATACGATCGGCAATCTTCCTGATTTCTGGTATATTTACAGCGGTATGCAAATGCCGAATGAATCCATTTTTGCAGACAGGATCAAAGACTACTGGGCGCTGGAAGTGGAAGCCGCGGCATTGGTTGACGTCAAGTTCGGGCTTCATCCCCTGAATATTGCGGATTTCGTTACCGGCATCTTTTTCTACGATCTGCTCGGCAATGATTACAAGCTGATCGCAGACTGAGCGGTTTTTGCAGAATGCTCCTGAAAAGGAGCATTTTTTGTGTACAGAGGAGGGATTTCATGAACGTGGAGAAAGAGGATATTTCAGCCTTTCGATGCAGGAGATGCGGTGCATGCTGCAAATGGGAAGGACCGGTCCGCGTCACGGAACAGGAGATTGATGCGATTGCGGAGTATCTGGGAATCGAACTTCAGCATTTTATCCGTGATTATACTTATCTGACACCGGATCGCCGTTCCCTGTCTTTGCTTGAAAAGGAGGACGGTTCCTGTTTTTATTATGATGAGCATCAGAAATCCTGCCGGATCAACCCGGTCAAGCCGAAACAGTGCCGTGATTTTCCTTATCGCTGGAATTTTTCCGGCTGGCGCATGTTCTGCGCCGGAGCAAAGAATTTGAAGAGGCGGGATAAAGAATAAGCGGAACTCGAAAGAGATGAATCAATCTTTATCATCATTCCCGAGGGGGAAATATTTGAAATGTTTCCGGTATCTTCGGTAAATTATTAAAAAAAAGTATCTGAAAAGACTTGACATTCTCTGCCGACGGGTGTCTATTAACCGATAACTGATAAAACGTTTTCTCAAAAATGGAGATTCGCTCATGGCACGAAAGGTCGGGATACAGGATGTGGCACGTGAAGCCGGTGTATCGGTGGGAACCGTTTCAAAGGTTCTTAATCCGATGTCCCCGGCAAATATCCGGATTTCCGAGGCGACACGGAGGAAGGTTCTGGCACTGGCGGAAAAGCTGAATTATACTGCGAATTATGGTGCTGCTCTGCTGCGGGGACAGCGTACCGGGACTATCGGTTTCATTGTAAATTTACCGGGTGAATTTGATTCGGCTGCGATTTCCGGTTATCAGATGCGGATTCTGAACGGTGTTTCCGCTGCGGCTCTGGAGGGCAAATATCAGCTGCTTCTGATTTCAGGCGGAGATTACAGTTCATTTCTGGAAATCAAGCGGGTCGATGCTTTGATGATGATAAATTTCCGTCTGCGGGACAATCAGAAACTTCAGGAAATGATCCGCATGTATCGGACATTCAATGAACGGCATTATCCTTACGTGGTGATCAACAATACCTGCGCGGCCCTTCCGGTGCCGTCTGTCTGCGTGGATAATGCGTATGGCATGAAACTGGTGGCGGAACGGATCGTGGCGAGACGTTACGAAAGTGTCGGATTCATCGGTGAAATCACGGATAACCTTCAGCAGCATCATTTGGAACGTCTGGAGAGTCTGAGAGAATATCTGCATGGTTCTCCGGTGAGTTTTCCATCGAATCTGTGCATTCTTGGTTCGGATTGCGGTATTGCGCCGATCCCGCGGACAGGCTCCTTCAATCATCGCGATGGTGTGGAGGCAATGCGTTATCTTTTTGAGCAGAAGCTGGTTCCGCGCTGCCTGGTGTGCGGTAATGATGATATTGCCCAAGGAGTGATCTGGATGGCTGTCCAGTCCGGAATCCGGGTTCCGGATGATCTTGCAGTAATCGGCTTTGACGATCAGCCGGGCAGCGACTATTGGAACCCCGCACTCACAACAGTGCACCAGCCTCTGGAGGAGATGGGACGACTTGCTTATGAGTATTTGCTTCGGAAGATGGATGATCCGGAATATTTCAGGCGGATTGCCATAAAACCAACTTTAATGGAAAGGATGTCAGGATGAGAACACAAAATGAGTTGTGGCGCAGTATGTGTTGTTGTACATGGCGTGCAGGCTTTAACCACCGTGTTCGCCTTGTTGTGCCGGGCGGAATCAGGAATATGAGGAAACTGCTTCACATTGTGTGGAGGTTCGATGTATTCAGGAACCTTGCATTGGTTGAATTTTTTATAAAGACGGCTTATGGCTTCTGTCAGAGGGTCCGTGCCATCAGCCCTTCCTCTCCGGGGAAAAAGATGATTTTTACATTGATAGAGCTTCTCATTGTCATATCGATCATCGCGATTCTTGCCAGCCTGCTTTTACCGGTGCTGCACAAGGCGCGTGATAAGGCGCAGGCAATTGCATGCACCAGTAATTTTAAACAGTTCAGCACTTTGTTTTTTCTTTATACAGGTGAAAATCAGGATAATATTCCGACCGATAAGTTCGGAAATACCCGGCAATGGCTGGAAAATATGGAGTCTTACATTCCCGGTTATCAATGGGGGCGCGGCAGGAAAGCGGCTGTACTCACATGTCCGGTCATTCGCAGCCGCGGCGTGAAAAATGAATATTATCATACAGATATTACACTTAACAGCCAGGCATCGGTGCGTTGCGCGGACTCGGATCTGGAAAGCAATGCCGATTATCGTGCCACACCGGATAAATTCTTCCGGCACAAACGCCCTTCCGCCACAATTATGGGGTCGGAATACACGCAGGAGGAAATCAGCGGTTATACTGTTCTCAACCGTTACAATCATTTCAAGAGCCTTGCGGACTGGAGTAATCCGGCATGGCGCGTCCTGCACTATTACCGTCACGGCGGACAGATGAACATGGTCTATCTTGACGGCCATGTCGACCTGGTGAGGCCGCGTGATGTGAATCCCTATACTTATGTGAACATCAGAGACATACCGTTCAGTTCATGGCGCTGAACGGAAAAGAAAGGATAACGAATATGAAACGAATGATTCCGACATTGATGTGTGCCGTTCTTCCGCTTTTCGGGAGTGATGCACTGAAATTTGAAGCCGGTCTGCCGGGATGGAATATCCGCCTCGGCAAAGAGAATATCAAAGTCATCCGGACGCCGTACGGTTCCGGAGTCGAGATGCGCGATTCCAGCCGTTCGGATGCCTGCAATATGGAATCCGCATTTCTTCCTGCCAAAGTCGGCGGTTATGAGTTGACCGGCCGAATCCGGGTGGAGCGGGATGAAGGCATTACGATCAAGATCATCTTTTATGACAAGGCGCATCAGCAGCTTGATATGGCGGAGATCGTCTGGATACGAACGCCGACAGGCAGTCAGTGGGCGGATTTTACTCTTACTGCCGGTGCCGCATGGCCGCAGACTGCATTCTGCAAGGTTTTTATCTACAGCTGGTATGAAACAATGCCGGTATTTGCCGTAGCGGATCTGAAACTGCGTGAATTTGAGGTAAAGCCGGTCGCTCCGCGCTGGATTCCGACTTTTCGGAACCGGACAGAAATCACACCGGATGAGATGCTGGGGCCGGACGGAATCGTTTATCCGGATTTTACATACGCCGGGCTGAAGCACCCCAACACCTACAAAAAAACGGTCGCTATTGAGGATTTCGGGGGAAAGGCTGTGGCGGGATTTGACAATTATCCCGCTATCCGTTCTGCGTTGCAGTCGCTTGCTGTTTCCGGCGGGGAACTCCGGTTCGGAGAAGGGACCTATGAGTTCGGGCATCCTGTTTTCGTGGCTTCTGACAATATTGCGATTCGCGGAGCCGGACGGTCGCGCACGAAATTGCTTTTCAACTTCACGCCGGGGCCGGACGGGATTCGTTTCTGCTGGCTTGAACCTGGTCAGACGGTTGGTCCGGCAACATCACTGATTGCTGTTGCCGACGCTTCCGGGATGATTGGCATGGATTGGCGCGTGGACGGAAAAGAGGTTCGTCGTTGGAACAAAAATGCCAGCAGCGGGAATGCCTCAAGCGATTTTATCCGCCTGGATTCAAAGACTGCACCAGGAAAACACCGGGTTTCTGCCTGTGCGCGATACCGGGACGGCAGGACGCGGATTGCCGAGATTGAGGTCAACTTCGACCCGGATGCAGAAAATCCCGATATCCCGGAAAAATTGGAAGCCGTTCTGCTTTTCTCCGGGAAAGGTTTTGTCCGCGAGCAGATTCCCCTTGCGAAATTTGACGCAAAACAGGGAGAACACATTATAGAACTTGAATATTCTCCGAAATACCGTCCCGGCGATCTGCTGAAAATTGAGGCTCCCCTTACGGAACGCTGGCGAAATCTGGTCAAGTCCGCCTGTCGCTGGGGATATTTCCGCGATTATCTCGCGGAAGTGAAATGGGTGAATGCCCGGCGTGTCGGTCTTACACAGCCTTTGCGAATTGACTATCCGCTGGTGGACAGGCCGTTCGTACAAAAACTGGAGGGAATCCGCAACTGCGAGGTGTCCGGTTTTGAGCTGGAACAGACTGCGAACCTCTGGCTTGCATCGGTTTTCTTCAAATATGCATCCAACTGCAAGGCTGCGGATCTTTTCATCAGGAAATCCGGACGTTATCCGTTTTTTTCATATTGGAGCCGGAATCTGGAACTGACCGACAGCGAGTTTGACGATGTATGGGATCGCGGAGGAGGCGGTGCAGGATATACTTCCTGGGAATTGACATTTGACTCATTGATGGATCGTGTGGTAACGCATAGAATGCGTCACGCTCCTTCATTTCAGTGGGCCGCTGCAGGAAATGTGATCCGCCGCAGTTGTTTTTTCGACAGCGATGCCCATTGGCATGCCGGATGGACCAATAACAATCTCCTGGAACAATGCCGGATCAAATCCACTCGCAGTTACGGGAGTTACGGTTACGGCATGTGGAGCAGTTTCCCCGGGGATGGCGGCAAAGGGCCGAACGGGCCGCGCAACGTGATTTACAATTGTGATGTTGTCAGCCCTCTGGGAGCCGTCTGGCTTGGAGGCATGAATGAAAACTGGCTGATTCTTTACAACCGTTTTACTTCTGAAAAGGGGCCCGGTGTACTGCTTCAGAATCAGGCGTTCGAGCAGATTATCCGGGGAAATGTCTTCAAGATATTGAATCCGAATTCTCCGATGGTGCTTTTGCGCGACCCGGATTGCACGGGCGTGGAGATCGTGGATAATATTCTCATTGGCGGCTCCTCCATCTGGGCAGGCCTGGTTGCTCCGGAAGTGTTCTCCGGGAATCGGAAACTTCCCGGAGGAACTTTGATGGAGTCCGTTGCCCCCCGGGTTGCCGTTCCGTCGATTTACGAGTGGCAGCTGCGGAAGAAAGGAATCGCAAAATGAACTTCAGGAAAAGATTTCAGTTCGGGCCGAATCCCGCTGCCGATTGGGCAAGCAAGATGGTCTTGAATCCGGCAATGGTTCGCGATCCTGTCGAAAGAGATACGATTCACATGCTGTTCCGTGCGACGGGGCCGAAGGCTGGAAACCGGATTTCCGGCAAACCGCTGCCGTATCCGATTTTTCTTGGTTACGCGGTCAGCCATGATTGCGGAGTGCACTGGGAATGTGATTGGTCGCGTCCGGCACTGGCTCCGGGATTGAAGCAGAATCTGCGTGATCTGATTGTGACGGATGTTTTCGGGCGCCAGATGTTCGATTACAGCAATGGCTGCATTGAAGATCCCCGTTTGTTTTATTTTGAAGACGTGCTTTATCTTACTGTCGCCTGCCGCGCGTTTCCGCCGGGGCCGTATTGGGAACATGATGATCCGGTACAGTGCATGCCCGCCTCCGTCCGTTCCGCAGCACAGGATTTCGGGCGGGCGGTGGCGGAAAATTCCTCGGTTTCACTGCTTTATAAGGTAGAACTTGATGCCTTGAAGACTGGACATTATGAGAATGCGTTTTCCTTTGTCGCACCGCTGCACCGTCCCGATGTCAGCGATGACCGGGATGTTGTACTTTTCCCTCGTTCCCTGCGGATTGGCGGCACAGAGAAAATAGTCTGCATCCATCGGCCTAAAACCCCATGGAATTACGATGCCGGAAAGGGATTGACAGCACCGTCGATCTTTATGGCGCTGGGAAATTCTCTTTCTGACTTTTACGATGGCACCGCGGAGGAATTCGTATTTGCCCGGCCGGAATTTCCGTGGGAAGCGGACCGGATCGGTGTAAGCTGGGCGCCGCTGGAACTTGAGCCGGGAATTTGGCTGCTGCCTTATCATGGCAAACAGGATAATGCCGTGGGATATACCCAGAGTTTCATGTCGTTGCGGGAGACGGGGACAGGTCTGCCGGAAATTACAGCACGTCCCGGGGAAAGAATCCTGTATGCTTCGGAGAAGTGGGAATTGGAAGGAGACTTTACCATACCGTGCCTGTTCAGCTGTTCCGGATTGCTTCTGGATGACGGATGTCTGCTGATGGGATACGGGGCAGCTGACACAAAAGTCGGGACAGCCACAGTGGAACTGGATGAACTGTATCATTATCTGACGCAGCGAGGAGGCTGGTTATGAGTTGTAAAATGGCGATGCCGGCAATGCCGGACATTCCCTGGGAAGAGCGTCCTGCCGGTTCCGGGGAACTGATGTGGCGTTATTCAGGCAATCCGGTCATTACGGCGGATGCTCTCAGGAATGCCAACAGCATCTTCAACAGTGCGGTGGTACCGTTTGAAAATGGTTATGCCGGGATTTTTCGTGTGGACGACCTCTGTCGCGTACAGAGGCTGCACGCCGGATTTTCCACTGATGGAATTCACTGGAGTCTGGAAGTTTCTCCTGTTCATTTCAGAGGCGGTTTCCCTTTTGAATACGGCTATGATCCGCGGGTCTGCCGGATTGACGACGACTATTGGATTACATGGTGCAATGGATACTGCGATATGCCTACGATCGGAATTGCCGTGACACATGATTTCAAGACTTTTCTGCAGAAAGAAAACGTATTTCTGCCGTTCAACCGCAACGGGGTTCTGTTTCCGCGCAGAATCAGGGGAAAATATGCAATGCTCAGCCGTCCGAGTGATCCCGGACATACTCCTTTCGGCGATATATTCCTGAGTTTCAGTCCTGATTTGACCTATTGGGGAGAACACAGGCGGGTGATGGCTCCTACCCGCGGCTGGCAGTCGCTTAAAATCGGCGCCGGCCCTGTCCCGATTGAGACCGACCGGGGATGGCTCCTGTTTTATCACGGGGTGCTTCTCAGCTGCAACGGTTATGTTTACAGCATGGGAGCGGCTCTGCTGGATTTGGAGGAACCTTGGAAAGTGATTGCGCGGAGCAAAGCATACCTGATGGCGCCGAAGTATGATTATGAACGCGTCGGCGATGTCCCGAATGTTGTCTTCCCGTGCGCCGCTCTTGCCGATGGAGAGACTGGCCGCATTGCCGTTTATTACGGGGCTGCTGATACGGTGACTTCACTGGCATTCTGCCACGTGGATGAGATTGTGGAGCATTTGTTGAATCCGTGAGAACGACTGCCGGGCTGGATTCCGTGTCCGTCAAGGGGTTACCCGGGCTTTCAGCGTCCGTTTTCCCGGAGGTGCAGGCGGAGAATCCGGCGAACCTCGTGAATCGCGGCTGGATGAAGCTGGACACTGTGCCCCGAATGGACGATCAGTTCGCTCTGTGCGCCGTCCAGATGCGAACTGGAATAGGAGACAATGCCGTCAGTTCCGCCGGGGACGTTCGCCGCGTCCTCGTTCCCGATGATGGAGTGGTAGGGAACGCCGGATTTGAAAGGGGTCTCACTCAGCAGTTTCAAGACCCGGTTGTCCGGGTCCAGAGCATCAATACCGGTCTGGATCTCTGAAACGGCAAGGTCCGCCTTGCTCTCTTTGCCGAAGAGCTGAAGTACGAGACCTTGTGCCTGTGCGACCAGTTCTCCGGGGAGGGAGATCAGGCTGGAGCCTATATGCGCAATCGTGTATTTTGCCATGGCGGAACCTCTGTGGGGAACCGCCAGAAAGAGCACGCGCCTGACTGACGGTACGCTGTCGAAAATGAGCATGTCGCGGATCAGAGTCTGTTGTTCCTGTGTGCATTTCGGCTGAATCTCCTGCCAGCTCATGCCGGTCAGTTTTTTCAGCAGGGTGTCCTGTGCGTCAAGCAGCGCCGTCTTGGCGACCAGTCCACCCATGCTGTGCCCGATCAGGACCATCTTATTGAAAGATTCTCTCGCTTCGGGAGTCTGCACCAGTTCCATTTGGGCGTCCAGAATACTCTGGCGGAAAAGAGAGGCGGAATAGAGAAGGGGATTGCCGCTGGAGTAGGTGAAGAACCAGAACTGGCAGTTCTGACGGATTACAGGGTCGTTTTTAAGCGTGTTGACCATTTGCATCCATGTATGGGGGCTGGACATGAGACCGTGGATCAGGACTATGGGGATTTTGTCCGGATTGTATGGTTCCAGTGTGTAAAGCCCCGGCGGTGTGACTGCCCCGGCGGGATTCAGCATATAGCGGAGCAGATTCACATCGGGCAGGGTTGACACATAAAAGGCGAACGGCGTGGAATAATCGAAGATCAGCGGAACATTTTCCTCGCCTGCCGCCTTGACGGTGCGCACTTTGTCATTGTCGTAAAATTCGAGAGCCGCATGGAAGGTGTCCGGCTCCCCGGACGGGCGGCGGAAACGCAGGAATATGGTTGCGCCGTGGGCGATCGGCGATTCGGTTTTCAGGGATTCATAGTTATTTTTTTCTCCGGTCACGGCAATGACGGGAACTCCGAGTCCGAATTCATGGGTGAAATGGGAGAGGTTTTCAATTTTGAAATCCGAGCATAACAGGAATTTCTTATAAGATGCACGTGGAAACGGGAGACGGTAAAGCGGCTTTTGGAAGATCACGTTTCTGCCGTCCGCCGTCTGGAGACAGTAGGAATCGCTGCCCGGAAGCCCTTTGCTGTCGAGATAGGCATAAAGCCGGGCGAGGGCGCTGTTGTAGGTCCGGACCGCCTGATAGATCTGCGGGTCGTATTTTCCCAGGTTCTGCGTGGTGAAATTCCGGTCGAACAGCAGTTGATAAGAGTAGAGAACCGCCGCGAGATCATATTTGACGGCTTCATCCGGATCGTCGGTCCGGAGCGCAAGATTGAAACAGACATCCGTGAGGACGCAGAGCGTGAGCCGGGAGGGTTCCCTGCGGTACATTTCGGAAAGATTGTGCACCAGCTGGAGCGGACGGAACTGGTAGTCATCCATCAGCAGATTGCTGCTCAGGAAGTTGCGGCTTTCGAAAGAAAGCTCGTCCACTCTTCCGATGGAGATGTTGTAGTAATCCAGCGATTCTCCCGCGGAATTCCGGCTGATCTTGATCTCTTTTGCGCTGAAGACTCCGCAGGAGCAGAGCAGCCCGGTGGAACCCAGTAAAAACAGCGCGTAGGAAAAATACCGGATTGTCTTTTTCATAGCCTGCTCCTCCGCTTCCGTTATTCGTTGTTGGATTTCAGAACCTCGACAAATGCCTCCTGCGGGATATTGACGCTTCCGATCTGCTTCATGCGCTTTTTGCCTTCTTTCTGCTTTTCGAGGAGTTTGCGCTTACGCGTGATATCGCCTCCGTAGCATTTGGCAAGAACGTTTTTCCGCAGCGCCCGGACCGTTTCCCGGGCGATGACTTTGCCGCCGATCGCCGCCTGCACCGCCACCTGGAACTGATGCTGCGGGATGACGCCCGCCAGCTTTTCCGCCAGCATTCTTCCCCGGTTGTAGGCATGATCCGCATGGACGATCGTGGAAAATGCGTCCACCGGCTCGCCGTTGACCAGCATATCCAGTTTGACGAGTTTATCCGCCTGATAGCCGGCAGGTTCATAGTCCATGCTGCCGTACCCGCGGGTGATCGACTTGAGCTTGTCATGGAAATCAATCAGAATCTCGTGCATCGGAATGCGCGCGGTGAGGAGAATATGCCTTCCGTCAACACTTTCCGTGTTGGTGCAGATTCCCCGTTTCTGCATGATGAGGTTCATGATGTCGCCCATGTAGGTGGTCGGCGCCATGATCTTGGCGTTGATGAGCGGTTCTTCGATCCTGTTGATTTCCGACGGATCGGGCAGATGAACGGGATTGTCCACGTTGACCATGGTTCCGTTGTTCAGGTAGACATGATAGATCACGCTCGGATAAGTTGCGATGATATCCATGTTGTATTCACGGCGCAGACGCTCCTGAATGATCTCCATGTGCAGCAGCCCGAGGAACCCGCACCGGAATCCGAATCCGAGCGCGGCGGAGGTTTCCGGCTGGTAGACGAACGCGGCGTCGTTGAGCTGAAGCTTCGCCATGCTGAATTTCAGCTGCTCGTAATCGGCGGTGTCGATGGGGTAAATGCCGCTGAATACCATCGGGCGGATTTCCTGAAAACCGGGAAGCGGTTCCTTACATGGGTTCCTGGTTTCCGTGACCGTGTCGCCCATTTTGGTATCTGAGGGGCTCTTGATATTCGGAATCAGGTAGCCGACCGAACCGGCGGTGAGCTGGTCGACGGCTTTCATTTCCGGCGTGAACACACCGACTTCCTTGATTTCACTCTCCAGTCCCGTGCTGAGCAGACGCAGTTTGTCGCCGCGCTTGAACCCGCCGTTGTAGACGCGGACATAGGTGACGACTCCGCGGTAGGCGTCGTAAATGGAGTCGAATATGAGTGCATTCG
Source organism: Lentisphaeria bacterium (assembly GCA_019408975.1). Classification (GTDB taxonomy): domain Bacteria; phylum Verrucomicrobiota; class Lentisphaeria; order Victivallales; family UBA1829; genus UBA11452. The sequence continues at coordinate 14,061 of DXVA01000048.1, forward strand.
TCGGTTTGTCAATGGTGCCTGTCGGCGGCGGGACAAGTTTTACGATTGCTTCCAGAACCGCCGGAATCCCCGTTCCCTCCTTGGCGGAGACGGCGATTGCCTCCTCGCGCGGGATCGCAAGAATCTCCTCCAATTGTTCGTAACACATATTGAGGTCCGAAGCCGGAAGGTCGATCTTGTTGATGACGGGTATGATTTTCAGATTGTGCTTGAATGCAAGATTCACATTGGCGACGGTCTGTGCCTGAACTCCCTGTGTCGCATCGATAATGAGAATCGCCCCCTCGCAGGCGGCAAGGGAACGGCTGACCTCGTAAGTGAAGTCCACATGACCGGGAGTGTCGATCAGATTCAGTTCGTATTCTTCACCGTCATCCGCTTTGTAGATCATGCGCACTGGATGCGCCTTGATCGTGATACCGCGTTCCTGTTCGAGATCCATGGCGTCCAGAAGCTGGGCATGGACAAGGTCACGTGCTTCAATGGTATGGGTCGCTTCAAGAAGGCGGTCCGCCAGAGTGGATTTGCCGTGGTCGATGTGTGCGATAATGGAAAAATTACGTATCTTGTTCAGGTCTGCCATGTATCGTTCTTTCCGCAAATTGTTTTTCAGTTCATTTTCTCATCACGTAATTTACTCCGTGAATGTCGTTTTTTCAAGAGAACGGAGGAACGGCGTCCCGGAGATGTTCGGAGATTTTGAGTGAAGGCTGAATTACCGGCTCGATTTTATGCAGAGAGCCGGAGTTCAATCTTCATGAAGGGCGTTATAAGCGGTCATGAACGCTTCGAGCTCCGAGGCGGAAGATTCCCAGTGCTCCGTCGCTTCCGTGATTGTACGGTCCAGCTCATTGAGCTTTTTCTGCAAACCCGCAAAATCCACGTTGCCGGACGGGGCGGCAAGTGCGGCAATGATCTGCTCCTTTTCAATTTCGGAGGTCTCAATGAGTTTTTCCAGACGCGCCACCTCGTTTTCCAGACGGCGTTTGTCTTTGGACATCTCCTGGCGCTTCTGCGCCCGTTCCCGGCGGCGTTCCTTTGAGTTCAGGTCGGAGGATACTGCCTCCGGACTGCCGGAAGCCGCGACTTTTTCCGCATTCAGTTCCGCGGCAATCCGTTCACGATAGTAATCATAATTGCCGCAGTGCAGGCGAATTCCCGGAGAACGCATTTCTATGATTCCCGTCACGGTTCCGCGCAGGAATTCAATGTCGTGGCTGACGATGCAGACTGTTCCCGTATAATTGCAGATTGCCTGCTGAAGCGCTTCGCGCGCGGCAATGTCGAGATGTGTCGTGGGTTCGTCCAACACGAGAAAATTCGGCGGATTGACGAAGATGCGCGCAAAGCAGAGACGGATTTTTTCTCCTCCGCTCAATACTTTGCACTGTTTTTCCGCGCCTTCCCCGGAGAAGCCGAAAGCGCCGAGGATTTCGCGGATGCGTTGAGACGGCACATTGCCGCCGCCCGCTTCTTTGACGATATCGAATGCCGTCATATCGGGAGTCAGCAGTTCCGCGAATTCCTGTGCCTGATATCCGGTTACGACCTTATGACCCGGCACCCGTGCCCCCTTGGTCGGAGCCAATACTCCCGCAAGGATTTTCAGGAGGGTGGTTTTGCCCATTCCGTTGTAGCCGACGATTCCGAGTTTGTCGCCGCACGCCACGGAAAGCGAGATGTTTTCCAGAATATTTCGTTTTCCGTCATAAGAGAACGAGACATCCTCAAGGCGCACCGTTTCCGCGCCGGAGTGGGGAGGATCGGGAATACGGATCGCGCCGCGGAAATGAAGATCGTCCGGCACGTCCGCATCTTCGATCCTGTCGAGCATCTTGATCCATGACTGGACCTGCGCCGCCTTTGTCGCTTTTGCGCGGAACCGGTTGATGTTGCGTTCCAGCTGTTCTTTTTTGCGGTCGATATTTTCCTGCGCCGCCTCGGCATGGCGCCGGCGTTCTTCGCGCTCATGCACGTAATAGTTGTAGTTTCCCTGATAACGGGTGACATGACCGTTGTCCACTTCCAGCGTGATGTTCGTGATTGAGTTCAGCAGAAACCGGTCGTGTGAAATCAGGAGCAGCGTCCCGCTGTAATTGCGCAGGCGCTTCTGGAGCCATTCCACGGCGGGTGTGTCCAGATAGTTGGACGGTTCGTCGAGCAGGAGAATGTCGGGTTCTCCGAGCAGAGTTTTCGCCATGCAGGCACGCATCTGCCAGCCGCCGCTGAACGACCCCATCGGCTTTTCCAAGTCCGGCTCTTTGAATCCGAGTCCGGCGAGAGCCGCCGCCGCTCGGTGCTTCATTTCATAGCCGCCGAGCGATTCATAAACACTTTGCAGGTGCCCGATTTCGCCCAGGACGGATTGCCGCTCCTTCTCGCCGGAGAGTTCTTTCAGGTCGGCTTCGAGCTGGTGAATGCGTTCCTGAATTTTCGGGAGTTCCCCGCTGGCGGTGCTCGTGAACGAGATCAGCGGGTCTTCGTCGCGGAAGAAATCCAGCTGCTGGTGAAGGTGCCCGATACGCGCTTTCCTCGGCAGGATGATTTCACCTTTGTCCGCAGAAATTTCATCGCAGATGATCTGGAACATCGTGCTTTTGCCGGAACCGTTCGGACCGACGATTCCGACGCGTTCGCCTTTGTTGATCCGGAACGAGGCATGATCGAAAATATCGCGTTTGCCGTAACTTTTGCTGACATCAATAAAGTCGATCATGGTTCCGGGCCGGTTGCAGGGTTATTCGCTTTTCTGTTTGGAGTTGCGCATTTTCTTGCGCTCGATCTCCGAGAGATATTTTTTGCGAAGGCGGATATTTACCGGAGTGACCTCCACATATTCATCGTCGGCAATGTATTCCAGCGCTTCCTCCAGACTCATTTTCTGGGCGGGAGCGATTTTCATATTGCGGTCGGAGCCGGCGGCGCGCATGTTCGTCAGTTTTTTTGCACGCTGGACGTTGACCTCGATGTCGCCTTCCTTGCAGTGTTCGCCGACGATCATGCCTTCGTAGGTTTCCACGCCCGGTTCGATGAAGAAGGTACCCCGCTGCTGGAGTCCGTCGATGGCATAGGGAATTGCTTTGCCCCCGCCCATGCTGATCATCACGCCGTTGATTCTCTGCGGGATATCGCCTTTGAACGGTTCGTAGTGCGAGAACATGTGCGACATGATCGCTTCGCCTGCGGTTGCCGTCATGACCTTGCTGCGCAGCCCGATCAGCCCGCGGGTCGGGATGTGGAATTCAAGAATCTGCCGTGAGGTGTGCGCCTCCATCTTGATCATCTCGCCTTTCCTTACGCCGACGAGTTCGATGACTTTTCCGGCGCTTCCGTCCGGCACGTCGACCGAGAGCAGCTCGACCGGTTCCTGAACCTGCCCGTCGATCATTTTCGTGATGACATGCGGCTGGGAGATCGTGAGCTCATATCCTTCCCTGCGCATGTTTTCGATCAGGATCGAGATATGGAGAACGCCGCGCCCGCTGACGTTGAAGGAGTCGGTTCCGTTGTCCTCGACACGCAGGGCGACGTCTCGCTCGGCTTCTTTGAGAAGACGCTCCCGGATGTGTCTGCTGCTGATGTATTTGCCCTCCTTGCCGAAGAGCGGGGAATCGTTGACGCGGAACATCATGGACAGCGTGGGTTCGTCAATGGCGATCGGCGGCATCTTTTCCGGGTGTGTCGCATCCGCGAGGGTGTCGCTGATGTCGATTCCATCCACGCCGACAATCGCGCAGAGGTCGCCGCACTGGACTTCGTTGGTTTCCTTGCGTTCGATGCCCTCGAAAGTGAAAATCTGCTTGAGCTGAACGGGATAGGTTCTGCCGTCGCGCTTGATGAGAGTCAGAGGCACGCCGAGTTTGAGATTGCCGCGGTGGACACGCCCGATTCCGATACGCCCGACGTAATCGTTGTAGTCCAGCGTTGTAATCTGAAGCTGGACGGGACCCTCGTGCATCGGAGTCGGCGGGATGTATTTGAGAATCGCATCCATCAGCGGGAGAATGGATTCACGGGAACCGTTCTTGAGGTCTTCGGTCGCCCAGCCGTTGCGTCCGCTGGCGTAAAGGATCGGGAAGTCCAGCTGTTCTTCGCTTGCGTTGAGGTCGATGAAAAGATCGAATACTTTGCTGAGAACTTCTTCGGGGCGCGCGTCGGGACGGTCGATCTTGTTGATGATGACGATCGGTTTCAGGTTGAGCTTGAGCGCTTTGTCGAGTACGAAACGGGTCTGCGGAAGCGGTCCCTCGGCGGAGTCGACGAGAAGCAGGACGCCGTCCGCCATATTGAGCACGCGTTCGACCTGACCGCCGAAATCGCTGTGCCCGGGGGTGTCGATGATATTGATCTTGCTGTCTTTGTAACGGACACTGATATTTTTTGCCAGGATCGTGATTCCGCGTTCCCGTTCGATATCATTGTTGTCAAGGAAACACTCGTGCATTTCCTGATTGTCGCGAAAGATTTTCGCCTGTTTGATGATCTCGTCTACGAGAGTGGTCTTGCCGTGGTCTACGTGCGCGATGATAGCGATGTTTCTGATGTTCTGCATAAAAAATGGCCTGCTTCCCTGTTAAAAAAAATGTAGCTTATAATATACCATGTTTTCAGGGAATTACAACAGAACTTTTAATTTTGCCGTCAGAAAATAATGCGGCGGGCGTAGCGAATACGGCTGCCGCTCCTGTGAAAAGGCGGAAAACAGAGCCCGCCGTGAAATTCTCATGATATTTTTATTAAAAAAAATTGGTTTCATAGTGCGATGCTCTGCATCGCAAAAATGCTTCGTGCAGGACTTCCAGTCCTGCT
>DXVA01000480.1 GCA_019408975.1 Lentisphaeria bacterium
GTCCCGACGCGGCGTGTCTGGGGCTTCTGCCGCTGGTGACGGAAATGATGCCGGAAAAGACTCTGCGGCAGACTCGCGCCGAGTGTTTCGGAATGCCCGTTTCCGGGTATGAGATTCACCACGGGAAAACACGCATGACTGCACCGGTGGAGTCTCTTTCGGTTGCGGACAACGGGACCGTCGCAGGATATTCTTCCGGCAGGGTTTTCACCAGCTACCTTCACGGTGTATTTGACGACGATGCGTTCAGGCGGAATTTCATCGACCGGGTGCGTGTTTCTCTGGGACGCGAACCGCTTGGCGGAGTGACGGCGCATTACGGAATCGAAGATTCGCTGAACCGTCTTGCCGATCATGTACGTTCCCGTGTCGATATGAAAAAAATCTATCAAATGATGGGGCTCTGAAATGAATGATCTGGAAAGCGGGCTGATCCTCAATATCACGGGGAACGGCAAAGGGAAGACCACCGGTGCGCTCGGCATTGTGATTCGCGCACTCGGCTGGGAGTGGCGCGTTGCCGTGATTCAGTTCATGAAGAGTCCGCGCGAAACTGGCGAGCTCAGATTTTTCCGCCGTTTTTTCCCCGATATGCTCTTTGAACAGCACGGACTCGGACTCACGAGCCGTCCGGGAGATCATGCCGGAGCCGCCCGCAGGGGCTGGGAACGGGCGAAATCCCTGCTGGCGCATTTCGAGGGGGAACTGCTGGTGTTGGACGAACTCAATGTCGCATTGTCGCACGGTTTTCTTGACGTGGCGGAAGTCGTGAGTGCGTTTCGGGGGAAACGGCATGGGCTGAATGTGGTCGTGACCGGGCGCGGAGCGCCGGAGGAACTGCTCGGAATTTGCGATATGGTGTCGGGTATTGCAGAGATCAAACATCAATACCGGCGCGGGATTCCCGCGGGAAAGGGGCTGGATTTCTGATGAACCATCTGTTTGATGCGATTACATGGGATTTGAACGGAAGCGGAATCGAACGGGAGAGTTTCCGCCGGATTGACGCGGAAGCTGAACCGGAAGTCAGAGCGCGTTTTTCCGATGCGGAATGGCATGTCGCGCGGCGGCTGGTGCATACGACTGCGGATTTTACGATTCTGGATCAGCTTGAGTTCAAACATGATGCCGTGGAGGCGGGACTTGCCGCATTGCGCCGCGGGGCTTTGATTTATTCGGATTCCAACATGATCAAGTCGGGGCTTTCCATACCGAAGCTGAAACGGTTTCACGGGTCTTATACGCGCGACTCGATCCTCTGTTCCGTCGCCGATCCCGCTGTGGCGGAACTGGCGGCGAAGGAGAACATCACGCGGGCTCTGGCTTCGGTCCGGCTTCACGCTGGCGAACTGGACGGAGCGGTTTTCCTCTGCGGAAACGCGCCGCTTGCGCTTGCGGGCGCGGTGAAGCTGGCTGTTGAACGCGGCATTCGTCCGGCGCTGATTGTCGGAATGCCGGTCGGTTTTGTGAATGTCGTTGAATCAAAGGAACTTCTGAAACTGGTGGATGTTCCGTATATTGTACTGCATGGACGGCGCGGAGGCAGTCCTCTGGCTGTCGCCGCCCTGCATGGAATCATGGAAAACGGGCTGTATGGATAACAGGAATCTGCGGTGCGGTTACACGACCGGAAGCGCTGCCGCCGCTGCTGCGTGCGCGGCTTACCGGTGCCGGGTGTCCGGCGAAAAAACGGAACAGGTGCGGCTGACTCTGCCGGACGGCTCTTTTCTGTCCGTACCCGTATCGGAAGTGTCGGAAAACCATGCGGTTGTGGTGAAGGACGGCGGGGATGACCCTGATGTGACGACCGGTGCGCATATTACGGCGAGGCTTCTGGATTATGCTGAAGCCGATCCGGGGGAATATATGGAGCGATGCGGGCTCGGGACTCTGTTTCTCCGGGGAGGGCAGGGGGTCGGCATGGTGACGCGCGGCGGTCTTAATGTGCCTGTCGGGCACTATGCAATCAATCCGGGGCCGCGGCGCATGATCGTGGAGAATATGGCGCTTGCCGGATTCGGGAAGAAAGAGGAGGAGCTCGTCATCTCGATCGAGGTTCCGGAAGGGGCGGCGCTTGCGGAAAAGACTCTGAATCCGACGCTCGGTATTGCCGGCGGGATTTCGATTCTGGGCAATTCCGGAATTGTATATCCGTATTCCAATGCGGCGTATGCGGCGAGTATCGCGCTTCAACTCCGGAGCATTGCGGCGGAGGGAGGCTCCTGCGCCGCGCTGGTGACTGGCGGACGGTCTGCGGCGGCTGTCGCCCGCGATTTTCCTTTTCTGCGTGAGAGGGAGATCGTGCGGATTGCGGATTTCATTTATGTCGCTGTGAATGCGGCGAAAAATGCACATCTCGACCGCTTGATTATCGGGTGTATGCCGGGTAAATTATTCAAGTATGCGTGCGGAGAGAAATATACCCATGCGCACAAAACGAAGCTGATGCTGCCGCGCCTGCGCGGATTCGCGGCGGGACTGCCTGCGGAACTGCCGCTGGAATCAATGGATTCCATGGGCGAGCTGGCGACGAAAATCCCGGCGGAACTTTACCGGAAGATATTGCACGGCTGTTATGAAAAGGCGTCGGAGCATCTTTCCGCATGGGGCGGAGATGAAATGAAAACGGAGATCGTGCTTTACAACGATCAGGGGGAGAGGCTGATATGAACGGGGAATGGTTGATCGAGGTCGCGGGCGTCTCTGCGGGCGGATTGTCGGCGGAGACGGAAAAACTTGTCATGAGCGCGGAACTGATTGTCGCCGGACAGCGCATTCTGGATATG
>DXVA01000481.1 GCA_019408975.1 Lentisphaeria bacterium
ATGAGCTTGAGATTCGACCCGAGGAACTTGAAATTTCCACTTTCCGTTCCTCCGGCCCCGGCGGTCAGAACGTCAACCGTACCGATTCCGCCGTCCGTATCGTGCATAAGCCGAGCGGGATTACCGTTGCCAGTCAGCAGGAACGTTCTCAGATCCGCAACCGCGAGATTGCCCTGCGCATCCTGAAATCGAAACTGCTTGAAATTCAGCGGCGGGAGGAAGCGGAAAAACAGGCGGCTTCGAAGCGTTCCCAGATCGGAACCGGAGACCGCAGCGAGCGGATACGCACCTACAATTTCCCGCAGAACCGTGTGACGGACCACCGTTATGGGGTTTCCGCCCATGACATGCCATCCCTGATGGAGGGGAATCTGGATCTGGTCATCGACCAGATTCTCGAGATTGAGAGCCGGAATGCACTGGAGGCGGTGCTCGGAGGTGCAAGATGAGGCGGATGAGCGTGGACTTTGAGCTTGAACGGAAGCCGCTGACATGGAACTATGCAGTTTCCGTTCTGAAGACGTTTGTACATTATTACGGTCCGCACCGGCGCCTGTTTTATCTTTCCATGACCTGCGCTCTGGCGCAGGCTGCTTTTACAACAGTCATTCCCCTGCTGGTATATGAGGCGTTCAATACGTATCTGCCCGCGCGGGATTACCGGATGATCTGGATTTCAGTCCTGTTGTTGACGGTGCTGACGGTACTGGTTGCGCTGGCGATGTTCGTCTGCACGAAATACGGGCATGTCCTCGGCGTCCGCATGGAGGCGGATATGCGCAACGACCTGTTTGCACATCTCCAGCGGCTTTCCTTCAAATATTTCGACAAGGCGAAGACCGGCCATCTGATGTCCCGCGTCACGAACGACCTGACGATGATTGCGGAACTTGCGCACCACGGTCCGGAGGACATGTCTTCGGCGCTTCTGATGCTGATCGGTGCGCTGGCTGTGATGTTCTGCATCAATCCCCTGCTGACGGTGATCACGCTGATTCCGCTTCCCTTTATTTTCCTGTGGGCGTATCTCTTTCAGGGCAAAATGCGCCGCGGGTTCCGTGCCGCGCGCCGTGAAGTGGCGGAGATCAACAGCCAGGTGGAAAACTCGATTCAGGGAATCCGCGAGGTGAAATCCTTTACGAATGAACGCCGCGAGATCATGCGTTTCCGCCGTGTCAACAGTTCCTACCGGCATGTCCGGGAGGGCATTTTCGATGCGATGGCGAAGTTCCATTCCGGCGTGATGTTTTTCATTCAAGGCTATTCGATTCTGTTCATCATCGTCGGCATGGTCCTGATGTATTTCGACAAAGCGAACGTGGTGCAGATCATGACGTTTTTCATGTATTCCAAGTCCGTGACGATGCCCGTGATGCGCATCGTGGAGTTTGCCGAGCAATTCCATCAGGGCGTGACCGCCTATGAGCGGTTCTATGAGATATTGCAGGTGAGTCCCGACATCCGCGAGAAACCGGAGCCCCTGCTTCCGGCGGCGCCGTTCAAAGGGGAACTGGAGCTGGACCATGTCACGTTCAGTTACGATGAAAATGAAACTGTACTGGATGATATCTGCATGTCGATCGGACGCGGCAAAACTGTTGCGCTGGTCGGAGAATCCGGCGCAGGCAAAACGACCCTTGCCGCTTTGATTCCGCGTTTTTATGATGTCGGGAAGGGAGCGATCCGCATTGACGGAGTGGATATCCGTGATTACTCGCTTCATTTCCTCCGCCGGAACATAGGCATTGTCCAGCAAAGCCCGTTCCTGTTCGATACGACGATCCGCGACAATATCCTGTTCGGGCGCCTTGACGCGACCGAGGAGGAGTTGATCGAAGCCGCGAAGAATGCCAATATTTACGATTTCATCATGACTCTGCCCGAAGGTTTTGATACTCCGACCGGAGAACGCGGCGTGCGTCTTTCCGGCGGGCAGAAACAGCGTATTTCCATTGCCCGCGTATTCTTGAAGAACCCGTCGATTCTGATTTTCGACGAGGCGACTTCCGCATTGGACAACCAGTCCGAAGCGCTGGTTCAGGAGTCGATGGAGCGCCTCTGCCGCGACCGCACGACGATCATCATTGCGCACCGTCTTTCCACGGTGAAGAATGCGGATTACATTTACTGCCTGCGCGGCGGCAGGCTGGTGGAGCATGGGACGCATCAGGAGCTTCTGGCGCTTGACGGATACTACAAGACGCTGTATACTATGCATACATTCTGAAAAATAAACTTGTCAAGGGAGTTTTGTATGAGTGGATTGAAAAAAGTATTGCTGATGCTGTTCCTGCTGCTGGCGGCAATAACATTTGCGGCGGACAAAGCCCTGATCTGGGAGGTCGCGAAGACCGGGCAGCCGGGGAAAATCTATCTGGTGGGCTCAATCCATCTCGGGCGGGCGGACTGGTATCCGCTGGATTCCGTGTATGACCGGGTTCTGAAAGAATCTCAGGAGATGTATTTTGAGATTTTCGAGCCTGATATGACGGCGCTTGCCATGACGATCTCAAGCAAGGGCATGTATCCGCCGGACAAAAATCTTTCCGACGTGATCGGCAAGACCCGGTTCGCCGAGCTGGCGCGTTTCTTCGCGGATAACGGAAGCAAAGTGCCTCCGTTCATGTTGGAGAAGATGCGTCCGTGGCTGATCAGCATTGAACTTGCCGGAATTTATATCCGGAAGGAAAAATCTTTGAAGTCGTATTACGGATTGGAGAAAGTCTTTACCGCACACAAAGG
>DXVA01000482.1 GCA_019408975.1 Lentisphaeria bacterium
CATCTGGTGAAGGGGATTTCATGGAACGACCTTGTGGCATCCGATAAAGAGAGCCCCGCAAGCGCGTATCATGAGGTTGAGATTCTTTATCCGCGCCGCCGTATCCTGAAGTTTTACGTCGCGCCCCGCCCTGATCCCGATCCGGAACAGCAGTATGCCACGCTGATCTTCAACGATATCACGGATATGTACGATCGCATGAATTCCGCCGCGGAGTCGGAACGCACCCAGCTTGTTTCGATGCTTGCCGCCGAAGTCGCGCATGAAATCGGCAATCCCCTGAACAGTCTCTATCTGAACCTCCAGCTTTTCCAGCGTATGCTCTCCAAGGGGGAGCTGGACCCGGAGGAAGCGGCGGAAATGATCGGGGAATCCCGCAAAGAGGTGGAGCGGCTCGACAGCATCATTCATCAGTTCCTGCAGGCATTGCGCCCCTCAAAACCGGATATGCATGTCCTTGACATCAAAAATGTTGTGCTGGAATCCCTGACTTTCATGCGGCATGAAATCGAAGGCCGCGGCATTACGGTGAACTGTCTGTGGAGCGAGGCTCTGCCGAAAATTCGCGGAGACATCAACCAGTTGAAGCAGGCGTTTTACAACCTGATTAAAAATGCGGTGCAGGCGATGCCGCAGGGAGGTTCCCTGACGATTTCCTGTTCCTGTGACGACCGCTATGTATTCGTGCAGGTCGCAGACAAGGGCAAGGGAATCCGCCCCGAAGACGCCGCACGTCTTTTCAAGCCTTTCTTCACAACGAAGGAGAAGGGAAACGGGCTCGGGTTGATGGTTGTCGAGCGCGTGATCCGCGAACATGGCGGGCGCCTTTCCTTTGAAAGCAAGGTGGGGAAAGGCACGAAGTTCACAATCGCCCTGCCGCGTCTCGGCGCGAGAATCCGGGTTCTGCCGCCTCCGCCTGAAAATGCCGGTATCCTGCCGGGGCCTGAAGAAAAGCAACACCTTGAACTGGAGTAAGACATGTCTGTTTCCAATAAAAAAAACAAACCTTCGATCCTGATCGTGGACGATGAACGCGGAACGCGCGAGGTGCTGGCGAAGTTCCTCCGCGCCGATTATGAAGTGACCCTTGCCGAGGACGGCGAAATCGGATTGAATCTCCTGAAGCGCAATCATTATGATCTGGTGTTGAGCGACATCCGTATGCCGGGCGCGACCGGGATGAAGATTCTCGAAACAACGCTGAAAATGACGCCGCCTCCGCCGTGCATTCTCTTTACCGCCTACGGCTCCATCGAAACCGCGGTCGAAGCCATGAAACACGGCGCATTCGATTTTGTGACGAAACCTGTCAATTTCGACCAGCTTGAAATCCTGATCCAGAGAGCTTTGGAGTCGGGGCGCATCAAAGAGGAGAATCAGGAGCTCAGGAAACGCCTGGACTCCAAGTTCGGCGTGGAGAACATCATCGGCAACTCCGCGGCGATCCAGCGGGTGATCGACAACGTCCGGCAGGTCGCCCCGACACGTGCGACGATCAGCATCACGGGCGAGAGCGGAACCGGAAAGGAGCTGATCGCGCAGGCGATTCACCAGCTCAGCGGACGTACCGGGAAATTCATCGCCGTGCATTGTGCGGCGTTGCCGGAGACCCTGCTTGAGAGTGAGTTGTTCGGGCATGAGCGCGGTGCGTTCACCGGTGCTACGGAGCAGCGCAAAGGGCGTTTCGAGCTTGCGGACGGCGGAACGCTGTTTCTGGATGAGATCGGGGAGATTCCGCTTTCGACGCAGGTCAAGCTGCTCCGTGTTCTGGAGACCCGTTCTTTTGAACGAATCGGCGGGACGGAAACGATTACCGTCGATACCCGCGTCGTAACCGCGACCAACCGCGACCTGATGGAAATGGTGAGGCAGGGAACGTTCCGCGAGGATCTGTTCTACCGTCTGGATGTCGTAACGATTCACCTGCCGCCTCTGCGCGAGCGCCAGGAGGATATTCCGCCGCTCGTGAAATATTATCTGGATTATTTCGCAAAGGAAAACGGAAGACCGCTGTTCTCTGTTTCCGAGAGTGCGATGTCGGCGCTGTGTTCCTATTCATGGCCGGGCAATATCCGCGAACTCAAGAACTGTATGGAGCGCATGGTTGTCCTGACGCGTGGATCTCAGATCGACATTGAAAATGTCCCCGTGAATATCCGGGAAAAGATTAATCCGGGAATCTCAAAGACGATCCTGAATCCGTCAACGTGCGACCTGGAGAAGAATGAAAAAATATTGATTCAGCGCGCCTTGAACGAGTGTGACGGCAACCGCACCCGCGCTGCGGAAAAGCTCGGGATCAGCCGCCGCACGCTGCACCGCAAACTGGCGCTTTACGATATCCAGTGAGGGGAGGGGAAAGGAGTTTTGCGGCTCCTTTCCGTGACTGGCTTTCAGTCGTGGCACTTGCATCCGTTCCGGTGTCCGTGGCAGCCTTCGCCGTGTTCATGGTCGTGATGGTGCTGGCTGCATTGGAAGTCGGGATTGGTTTTCAGTTCACCGGCAAGATACTCCCCGACGGCTTTAATGACATTGCCGCTGACTCCGCCGACAACCTTGATTCCGTTTTCCGCAAGTGCCGCCTGAGCGCCTCCGCCGATTCCGCCGCAGAGAAGGATGTCCACATTGCGCTCTTTCAGGAACCCGGCAAGCGCCCCGTGCCCGCTGTCGCCCGTCGGGACGATCTGCAT
>DXVA01000483.1 GCA_019408975.1 Lentisphaeria bacterium
GAACTATCGCGCATCCTACCGCTGAATAAAAATAAACAGACCTGAAAGCCGAAGAAGCCTTCAGGTCTGTTCATTGTGTCTGAATACAGTTATTTGATCAGCAGAGACATGATCGCTTTCTGAACATGCAGGCGGTTTTCCGCCTGATCGAAAACAATCGAATTCTTTGATTCCATGACCTCGTCCGTGATCTCTTCGCCGCGGTGCGCAGGAAGGCAGTGCAGGACTTTGATATCCGGCTTTGCCAGTTTGAGCGCTTCCATATTCAACTGATACGGTTTGAGAATTTCCATGCGGCGTTTGGATTCCTCTTCAAACCCCATGCTGACCCAGACGTCCGTATAGACGAAATCGGCATCCTGCATTGCCTCCCTGACGCATTTTGTCCAGGAACATTTGCCGGGCCCGAGGTTCTTTTCCATGAGATCCTGCCGGGGTTTGTATTCTTCCGGCGCAGCTATGACCATATTGACTCCGGCAAGCTGCGATGCGAGCATCAGCGAATTCGCCATGTTGCTGGCTCCGTCTCCGAGATACGCCAGCTTGAGCCCTTCAAGTTTATGCGCATATTCATACATCGTGAACATATCGGTCAGCGCCTGGCACGGATGAAAATCATCCGTGAGAGCGTTGATGATCGGAATATGCGCATTTGCCGCGAGATCAATCAGATCCTGCTGGGCGAACGTCCGGATTACGATACCGGAAAGATAACGTTCCAATACGCGCGCCGTATCGGGAACCGTTTCGCCGCGCCCCATCTGAGTGCGGGACTGGTCGAGGTAGACAGGATGTCCGCCAAGCTCGAAAATGCCGACTTCAAACGAAACTCTTGTCCGTGTGGAGGATTTTGCAAAGATCATGCCGACGCTTTTGCCTTCAAAAGGCTTCGGCGCGCCGGGTTTGCCGCGCCCTTCTTTCAGCTCGGCGGCAAGACTGATGATTCTCTCAAAATCCGCCCGTGTGATATCCATGCAGGACAGTAAGTCTTTTTTCATGTCATAACTCCTTTACTTAGAGTTGATTATTTAGTTCGCACAAAGTTCCGCGAATGCACTGTCGATCAGCTCCAGAGCCTTGCGACACTCAGCATCGGACACATTGAGCGGCGGAACGAGGCGCAGTACGTTTTCTCCGGCGGAGAGAGCGATCATGCCCTTGCCGCGCAGGATTGAAAGAACCTTGCCGGCAGGCTGGTCCAGAACCGCGCCGACCATGAGCCCCTTGCCGCGGACACCCTGAATGCAGGGATATTTTTTCGCAAGTTCCGCGATACCGTCCATGAGGAATTTCGACTGCTTCGCCACGTTGTCGAGAACTTTCTCATTGTCGATGGCATCGATCACGGCACATGCCGCAGCGGATGCAAGCGCCGTGCCGCCGAATGTGCTGGCATGTGTGCCGGGCGTCAAAACCTGCGAATATTTACGTTTCGCAACCATTGCGCCGATCGGATAACCGTTTCCAAGAGCCTTTGCCATGGAGAGCGCATCGGGTTCCACCCCGAAGGACTGCCAGGCGAAGAAAGAACCGGTCCTGCCCATACCGCACTGGACTTCATCGAAAAGAAGCATGATGTCATTTTTATCGCAGAGCTCGCGCACCGCTTTCAGGTATTCCCCGTCGGCGGGAATGATTCCGCCTTCGCCCTGAACGGGTTCGAGCATGACAGCGGCGGTCTTTTCGCCAATCGCGTTTCTGACGGCTTCAATGTCGTTGTAATTGACGAACTTGAAGCCGGGCATGTCAGGGGAGAATCCCTTGCGGTATTTGGAACGTCCCGTTGCGGCGAGAGTTGCGAGGGTTCTGCCGTGGAAGGAGTCATTCATGACGATGATTTCGTAACGCCCTTTTTCCGAACCGTTCTTGCGTGCCAGCTTGATGAGCGCTTCATTGGCTTCCGCACCGCTGTTGCAGAAGAAACACGTGCCGTCGAACCCGTGAGCGATGAGTTTCTGTGCAAGACGCGGCTGCCATTCATTCAGAAAGAGATTGGAGACATGGACAAGTTTTGCCGCCTGTTCCTGAATTGCTTTTGTCACCGCCGGATGGCAGTGCCCGAGACTGCATACCGCGATTCCCGCGGCAAAATCCAGATATTCTTTTCCGGTGGAGTCATAAAGATAACTACCCTGACCGCGAACAAAAAGCAGATCTGCGCGGGCGTAGGTCTCCATCACATATTTTTCATACAATGCGCTGATTTCTTCCAGTGTCACAGTGTTCATTTCTTCCGACCTCTTTAATTAAATTGAAAAAAACAAATGACTATCTTAACATGAAATTTCAGATTGTCAAGAGATGTTTTTCTGAATTTTTAAAGAAATTCATGAGATTTGAGAATGTTTCGTCGGATTTTACGGAAATGCCTTTTCGTCAGCTGCGGATTTTGACGGCATATCGGAATGATCCGTATTACGCAAAAAGCGTGCCCCCCGGATTTCCGGAAGACACGCTTCGCAGTCAGAGCAGACCGGAGATTATTTCTCTGTGAGAGAGATATCCTTGAACTGCATTTCCGTGGGTTTGTTCCAGACGGAGAAGATTACGATCTTGCCTTTTTTTGCGCCGGGCCACCACTGTTTGCTTGGTGAACCGCTTTTGACCTGCCCTTTGATTTCCGCTGTGAATTCTTTCCAGTCGGCAGGCGCACTCACATAACTTGCGCCGGGATACATGTAAGTG
>DXVA01000484.1 GCA_019408975.1 Lentisphaeria bacterium
ATACAGTACATAAAGGATTGGGCAAGCAAGTTTTATCTACTATCATAAATTCAATCAACGTGAATTCTAACAAGGAGGAAGAATCATGCCGATCGACACAGTAGACAAGGAACATTTCACCGGAGGCAAAACCGAAGGCGGCATCACCAGCTCTTATGAGACGGATGACGGCGTCAAGCTGAAAGTCGCCTATTCGTTCATGGGCAGTATCTATGACGATGCGGAACGCAATGCAGCAATCGCCGCAATGGGGCAGGATACGCTCACAATGGGACCGAAAACGCAGGAGTTCCAGAACAAATTCGCAAAGATTCACGGCGTCAAACACGCATTCGCGTGTTCCAACTGCACCACCGCGATGCATGTCGGAACGCAGATTTTCGACATCAGGCCCGGTGACGAAGTTATCGTGACGCCGAATACCTTCGTGGCGACCTCGCTGGCGATTCTCAAGGAAGGCGGAGTCCCGGTATTTGCCGATATCGATCCTCGCACCTTCAACATCGATCCTGCGGAAGTCGCGAAGAAGATCACGAACAAAACCAAGGCGATCTATGTTGTTCATTACGCCGGACTCATGGTGGATATGGACCCGATTATGGAGATTGCGCGGAAACACGGGCTCAAGGTGCTTGAGGATTGTGCCCATGCCACCGGCGCGTCCTACAAGGGGCGCATGGCGGGAAGCATCGGAGACTTCGGCGCGTTTTCGTTCCACTCCCTGAAGAACATCACCACCTGCGGCGAGGGCGGCATGATCACGACCAACCATGACGAATACTGCCACGGCATTCAGAACCTGCGCTGCATGAGCAACAACCACTCCTGGGGCGAACAGGGCAGCGAATGGGATTTCGGTGATAAGATCCATTGCAAAAAGACCTCTCCGCTGGAATACTGGATGCCGGCTCACTTCGACGTGATCCCGCACAACGGACACTGGGGAAGCAACTACCGCATGAATGAGATTCAGGCGGCGGTCGGTTGCTGCCAGCTCGACAAACTGGAAATGCTGACGGCGAAACGCCGTGAGATCGGGCATAAGATCACTGCCGGACTTCAGGGCGTCGAGGGCATTGAGACCGTCTATGAGCCGGAAGGTTATCGGCACGTGTTCCATCTTTACACAGTCTGCGTGAATGAAAAGGTTCTCGGAGGTTCCAGAGACGAGTTCATGCGCGTGCTTTACGAGGAAGAGGGCATTCAGACGATCCTTCATTACCAGCCGACGTTCCATTTCACCGGACTGCGCCGCATGGGATATGATCCGAACCAGTGCCCGGTTGCCAGCGAGTTCTTCTACAAACGTGAAACGAACCTGCCGATGCATCCGAGACTTACGGATGACGACATCAATATGATGGTGGAAGGCATCAGAAACGCCTCTGCGAAACTCCGCAAGCGCCACTGCAAAGCCTGACCGCTCTGAATATCGCAATGAAACGGGTGTGCCGCCTTTTGAGAGAGAGGAGACGGCATACCCGTTTTTTTAGTAAGACGGAACGGAGGAAAATATTGCAGGTTCCGAATTTTTGCGGGAATAGTATTCCAGCTCGAATGCATGATGATTGAGACGGCGATAGACATAAGGCTGTCCGGTGCGCGGGTCCAGCGGAAGTGTTTTCAGTATTTCTGGGACAAGTTCCCGTGTCGTTTCCGGATAACTGCCGTGTTCCACGCGGTAGATCTTCAATGCCAGCGCCGTTTCGCAGGCACCTTTGGTGCTCCTGCACCTCAACATACTGTGATATGAGTTTTCCACCAGTCTCAGATGTATCAGAGTGACGGGGCGTGGCATGGGGATTTGCGGCTTGCCGATCAATTCCATACACTCTTTCCTCAAACTCATGGAGGCTTGAATATGGCAGACCATTCCCTTGACTTCAAGAGGTAGCATGAGCCATTTCGGCAGACCGCGAGCAACTGTATCTGAATCAGTTATATTGACGGGATCATTGAAGCTGATATTTCTGGAAAGCTGGTATGCACTCATCAGAACGTAATCCTCAATGCGTGTAAAGGTCAGTGACTGCATCCAAGAAAGGAACATGCGGTAGTCCGGCAGATATTCCCGGCTGTCCGGTCCAAGTTTGACAACCATATTAACCAATATGTTCACAACTGCAAGTCGGACCAACTCCGAGATCAGGCAGGGTTCCTGTCTCAGAGATTTTTCAAGAGGAAGCCCGTCCTTGAGGTAAGGGATGATCTTTTCCGGCTGTTTCTGATAATGTGCGACGGCGGCGCGTCCTGCGATTTTGCGCATGAAGCTCCGCATTAGGTTCAAGTGAGGTAATTCTGTGTCCCATCCAAAGGAATTGATGAACTGGTAGTTATCATATCGCTTCAAGCTTTTAAGAGTCTGAAAGAATTTTTCATATTCGGGACTCTGCAGTTTTGCGATTTCTTCGGCTTTTTCCTGTTCCGTTACCAGTTGTTCCTGCTCACCATTGTTTCTTGGCAGCCAGGTCCTGATGCTCTCATACGGCAGATTGGAAGGTTTTTCTCCATCAATCTTTTTCTTTTGTGTTTCCAGATCGCGGATAGCTTCCGCACCGTTTTCCTGATCTTTCATGAATGCAAAATATTTTCACAGCCATCCCATAGGAAAAGAAAAAGTTGAAAGATGATGGTTCTGGATG
>DXVA01000485.1 GCA_019408975.1 Lentisphaeria bacterium
AGCAGGACTGAAAGTCCTGCACGAAGCATTTTTGCGATGCAGAGCATCGCACTATGAAACCAATTTTTTTAATAAAGACACCTAGAAAAATCATTGATGCAAAAACCGAATGCAAGAAGGAAAAAACTTTGGAAGAAAGGGTCTTTCCTTCTCGCGATCTTCCTTTGCCAAACCTATTCAATATGAAAGAAACTGAATTTGAATTTTCCATTAAAAAATCGTCTCTGTTGAAGACAACGGCTTGAAAATACAGGGGTAAGAATTATAATATTCTATTTTGTATCACTTATAAGCATACATCTCACAGCCCCCGGGAAGATCTGATTGTGATTTATGAAAATACGCCGCAACTCGAAACGGAACGCCTGATATTAAGAAAACTGACCGATACACCGCATGACATGAATGCAATGTTCGCAATATTAAAAGATCAGGAAACCAATACCTTTCTGCCATGGTTCCCCGCAGAAAACCTGACTGATGCCATGCAGCACGCCAAAGAACGTTACTTTGATCTTTACGCGGCCCCATCCGCCTACCGGTATGTCATCTGCCGCAAAAGCGATAACATTCCGATTGGATATGTCGCTTTAAGCGATGGCGACAGTCATGACTTCGGATACGGGCTGCGTACTGAATTCTGGCATCAGGGAATCGTTACGGAAGCGGCGAAAGCGGCAGTGGAACGCATCCGGAACGCCGGATATCCCTACATTACAGCCACGCATGACATCAACAATCCGCGCAGCGGCGAAGTCATGAAAAAACTCGGAATGAAATATTGTTACAGCTACATCGAACAATGGATGCCGAAAAACAAGACCGTCACTTTCCGCATGTATCAGCTTAATTTCGATCATGAGCAGGACAGAGTCTACAAAGGATATTGGGATAAATACGCCACGCATTTCATAGAAGAAAACGTATAAAGCGTCAGCAGGGAAACAACCGGAGCGGCTTCAGCTGCCGCAGTTATTCTCCCGATTCTGTCAGCATTCCTGAAAAAACAAAAAAACCGGAACACCTTTGAAGAGTGTCCCGGTTGAACAGCGCAACTGTTTCCGACAATCCGTCAGACTGTCTTACCGCTGATGACGCCATGTCCCTTGAATGTGCGTGTGGGAGCAAATTCACCGAGTCTGTGACCGACCATGTTTTCAGTGATGAAAACAGTGGTGAATGTCTTGCCATTGTGCACGTTGAAGGTGTGTCCGACAAATTCGGGGATGATCATGGAACGGCGGGACCAGGTCTTAATAGCCTTCTTGGCTCCGCTTTTCTCCATTTTCTCCACTTTTGCCACAACATGAGCATCAACAAACGGACCTTTTTTAATTGATCTTGCCATGGTTTACTTCTTCCTCCGTTCAACAATGAATCTTCCGCTCGGTTTCTTGGGATGACGCGTGCGTTTACCCTTGGCGAGCTGACCCCACGGGGAGACAGGATGTCCGCCGCCGCTGCTTCTGCCTTCGCCACCACCCATCGGATGGTCAACCGGGTTCATCACAACACCGCGGACATGCGGTCTGAATCCGAGATAACGCTTCTTGCCGGCTTTGCCCAGAGAAGCATTCATGTGGTCCAGATTTCCAACCTGCCCGATGGTGGCCTTGCAATCCAGATGCACCTTGCGGACTTCACCGCTCGGCAGCTTGATCTGTGCATAATCACCGTCTTTGGAACGGAGAATCGCAACCTGTCCGGCGGAACGGACCATTCTGGCGCCTTTTCCGGGGACGAGTTCGATGTTGTGAATTTCAACACCGACCGGGATGTTGCGAAGTTTCAGGGCATTGCCCGGCTTGATTTCAGCTTTCTCGCCGGAAAGGACAGTCTGCCCGACCTTGAGCCCGTTCGGAGAAAGGATGTAAGCCTTCTCACCGTCCGCATATGCAATCAGGGCGATGAAAGCGGAACGGTTCGGATCGTATTCGATGTGCTGGACAGTCGCCGTAACGCCGTCTTTGGCACGTCTGAAATCGATCATTCTGTAACGGCGCTTGTTGCCGCCCCCGCGGAAACGCGTGGTGATACGTCCGTTATTATTTCTGCCGCCGGTGGAACTTTTGCCTTTTGTGAGGCTCTTTTCCGGAGTTTCGCGGCTGATCTCGGAGTAGTCGATTACAGAAATGTAACGACGGCTCTTTGTCGTAGGATTAAAAGTCTTGATAGGCATTCTCAGTCTCCTTAAGCAAGGTCAATGGAGCCTTCGGCGAGAGAAACCACTGCCTTCTTCCAGTCGGCGCGGCGACCCGGAAGGGGGGATCTCCCTGAACGTTTGGGCTTGCCCTTGTAGTTGAGCATGTTAACGGATTTGACCTTCACGCCGTAGATTTCCTCCACAGCGTCGGCGACTTCCAGCTTGGTAGCTTTGGGCGCGACCTTGAAAGCATACTGATTCTTTTCTTTCAGAATCGTGGCTTTTTCAGTCATCATGATGTTTTTGACGATATCGTATGGACTTGACTTGATCATTTCTCAATGTCTCCCGTTCATGCGAGTCTCTTGACGAATTCGTCAAGAGCTTCTTTTGTGAAGAGAAGCTTATCAGCGTTGAGAACGTGATAAGTATTGACGGAAGCCGCCTTCATCATGCAGACCATCGGCATGTTGCCCGTAGCCAGAAGCAGATTGTC
>DXVA01000486.1 GCA_019408975.1 Lentisphaeria bacterium
ATCGTCAACTCCAATGGAAGAATATGCGGTATAAATCCTGCCCCGCTCCGTTTCGGGAATCGCCAGGAACTGCGCCACCTCCTTACAGTAGCGCATGACGGAACCGCCTGTCACACGGCAGCCCTGCTTCATCCAGTCCAGAAAAAGACCAGCGTCTTTCATATTTCCCGCAACAGGTTTGTCGATGAAAACCGCCTTTCCCCCCCTGACAAACGGTTCCGCCTGTTCCATGTGCCGATCCCAGTTCGTCGTATGAACAATGACGCCATCGACAAGAGGAAGCATCTCCTCAAGACGTTCCACCACGTGCGGGATCGCAAACTGTTTGCAGAACCCTTCCGCAAATCCGGCGGGACGCGTCTCGCCCGAATCCCAAGCGGCGACAACTTCCATATCCACCAGCTTCTCCGCCGCAAGTTCGCGGATGATCGGCACCCATGATTCCGGGTGGGAGGTGCAGAGCCCGACAAGTCCAAGTCTGAATGCCATGCCGCACCTCATTTCTTATGGTTCATTTCCAGAATGACGCCCAGCGCCTTGTCCGGATGGTCGATCAGCAGATCCCCTGCCTCCGCGACGTCTTCAACAGGAATCCGGTGCGTCGTCATCGGGTCCACCAGCAGACGCTTTTCCGCGATCAGGCGGATCAGCTCCTGCGCGTTCCTCTGCGTCGTGAACTGCACAAATGCGGGCGGATAGTCCCTGCCATATTCCCAGTCATGGTCATGATACCCGGCGCCGGTCCGGGAGGACGCCCGGAAATCGAGGTTTCCCGATGTGGCTCCGCCGTCCACGGCAAGACGGCACCCGCCGACCAGCACGATCCTGCCCATCTCATGCCCGTCCGCCGAAATCTTCACGCATTTCTTGATGCTTTCAAGCGCCTTGTCCGCATTGCCGCCGAACGCGAAAAGCGCAAAATCCAGTCCCCAGGGAGACGCAAAAAGTTTTGTCGCCTCCACCGCATCCTTTCTGATGAAATCGATTGCGTCGGCAATGCCGCACTTCTTCGCGGTCGCAATACGGGAGCGGAAACCGTCCCAGCCGATCACCCGCGCACCGGAAATCCTGTACAGCTGTGCGGCGATGTTGCCGACGATCCCGAGTCCGAGCACCGCGCCGTACTCGCCCAGCGCCGGAGCAGTCCGCCGGACCGCCTGAAGCGAAGTTGCGGCAAGAGAAAGATAGGTCGCCTGTTCATACGTCACGCTGTCCGGAATCGGCACCACGAGATTGACCGGCACGCACGCATAGCTCGAATGCAGAGCCATACCCGCTCCCATGGCGGCAACGCGCATTCCGGCTTTCAATCCCTTGACATCCCCCTTGACTTTGATGATTTCGCCCGCATTGGAATAACCGAATTTGATCGGCTCCGCCTTCTCATCCGGATTTTCACGACGTTTTTTCGCCGCCGCCATTTCGGTTCCGGGGCTGATCAGGGAGGCATGAACCCGAATCAAAACTTCATGTTCCTTCAGTTCCGGAATTTCCTCTTTGACGCATTGCAGCGTTCCCGCGCCGGTAATGATTGCCGTCATTCTTTTTTTCATGGTCTTCCATCGTCCTTATTTCGTTGCTGTAACTGTTGCTTATTATAAATTATAGCCCTTTTCCGTGTTTTGTAAATAACAATTTGGAGAAAAAATTTAACAGTTTGGACAATTTCGCATTTTTTTCACCGAAAAACATTTGTCATTTTTCCATATCCGGCATATAGTAAGCGAACTAAAAACAAGGGATTCACACCATGGACAGAAAAAGTTTTCCCGCGGATTTTCCGGAACTGCTCTACTTCGGCAAGGGGAACACGATGGCATCCACCCCGCATTTCCACTCTTTCTACCAGCTGGAAATCTGCATCAATGGAGAATTCCACGGAAAGAGCAAAGAAAAAAGCGTCCGCCTGCTTCCGGGCAATTACTGGCTGATCCCGCCCGAAACACTGCACCATTTCGTCTCCTACAAGAAGACGGCGGAATATTATACGCTGAAATTCAACTTCGGTCCGGCGATCCCGGAAACCGAACTGTATGACGATGTCGCGAAATACCATCTGGAGGCGATCCGGAGAGTCATCTGCAACGAAAGCGCTCCTTCGGCATTCTCCGATTCAGGCAAAGAAATCATAGAATCCCATCTTTATGCCTTTCTGCATCATATCGCATCCCATGCAAACCAGCCGCAGAAAGACGAGTCGGACTTCATCATGCGCCTGAAAGAGGAAATCTGCTACCACGGCTACCGGATGAATGTCAGCGAACTGGTGCAGTTCTGCAACTGCACACGCCCACAGTTCAAATACCGGTTCAAAAAAGAGTCGCATTGGAAAGGCTCGATCAAGAAATTCATCGACCATGTCCTGTTTGAAGTCGCCCGGAATCATCTGAAATATTCGGGAATGAGCTTGAGCAGAATCGCCGAGGTCATGAACTTTCCGAATCTTTCCCTGTTTTCGCGTTTCATCAGAAACCAGTCGGGATACCCGCCCAGCGAATACAGGAAAATACTCAGAGAAGACCAGGACACAAAATGAACTGTCCCGCCGCAAGCAGCGGGGTATCGGGGATTTCGCCTGCGGCGACCAGCTTATTCAGCTGGACCGAAGC
>DXVA01000487.1 GCA_019408975.1 Lentisphaeria bacterium
CGCATTCAAACGCGCACTGCCGTTCGATAACGGAACGGCGTTCAAAGTGACCGCCGGCAGTTCGGACTGCGGTTTGACGACCAGTTGAAACATGGCTGTTTCGCCGCGCGCCGCCGCCAGTTCTACCCGTTCGGAACGCTCCTCCGGGACCGGCTCCCCGGGAAATACCATCGCGTCCGGATAATCCTGCCAGACGGCGGTTCCGTTTTTTCCGTCCTCCGCCAGCAGTTTTCCCGTTGCCGTCTTCCTGTTGAAAAGATTCAGTCGCTCCATCGTCCGGCGGAAATCCTGAAGATATTCCTCGTTCAATTTTTCAGGGTCTCCGTTGAAAGGGTGGATTTTGAATTCAAAATCAAGCTGTCCCCTCCCCTCTCCCGCATCGGAAAAGTTATAGGCGGAAAATCCCATATATCCCGCGACATTCTGTTTTTTCAGATTTCCCCGCACACCGGCACGCACAGGCCAGGGCTTCTCCGGATTGACCAGCAACAGAGCGCCGGTATCCGTTTCAGGGTCATAAGAGCCCACGGCGGACAGATACTGCCACTGATGCGCCCATTCAAAATTTCCGTTCTTATAAGGCACAAACGGATTGCCGCGCAGACACTTCAGGCGGTTCCGTATCGCGCCGTTTTCAATTTCCGCGACATAGCGGAGCCAGACCTTATCATGCGGGAACGGCGAACCCGCTGTCACCCAGTGGATATTGTTCTGACCGCTGATGTCGATTTTGATCCGGGCTTCCAGATCGGGAGAATCGCCGCGCAGAGCATATTCGCGGAGAATGCTGAAATTTTTCCCTTTGCTTTCCGCCAGCAGAGTCACATCATCGCCGGTACGGACAATCCGCCAAGTCCACGGACCACTTTTCCAATGTTCATCCTGTTTCGTATCGAAATACCAGCTGTCCCCCTCCGGCCTGAAGATCACATACGCAATCCCGAAACGCTTCGCCCAGAGTTCCCTTCCGTTGTATTCCGAACGTTTCAAATGGAAAGCATTCCGCCTGTCCACCGTATAAGCCGCACCTGCATTGCGCATGACAAATTCATTCTGCGTCTCCAGAATCTCCGGCTTCGCCTGCAAAGCCAGAGTCGCCGCCATGCAAAACAAAAGATAAATTATCTTCATCAATCCTCTACCGTCTGCCTGAAAATCACAACTCGTTCACTGCAAGATCGCGGATTTCAACATTGGCTGCCTTCTGCGTAAAGAAGATCAGCTTCATGCTTTTCGTTCCGCTCCACCACTTTCCGGGGGCAAAGCCCTTCGCTCCGGCATCTCCCTTCAAGGTGACGGAAAAGTCAAGCCATTCCGCCGGCGCATTTTTCGCCGCGATATAATGGTATGCCGCACCGTGACGCTGATTGCGTATTACGGTTCCGGACGGATAATCTTTCTTCAACGGTTCTTTCAGGCTCAGAATCCAGCTGCCGTTTTTCTGTTCGATTTTCACAATAATCGGGGAAACGTCCATATTCGGGATGTCGGAACCGTCCGTTTTTGCATGAAACGCGGCGACCTCGTAACGTTTTTTCCCATTCCACCCGGAGGCGTCTTTCACTACAAGCTGCGTCTCCCCCTTTTTGGCAGGAGCAGCCAGTTCCGTAACATTTCCCGGCGAGAGATTGACCGCGGATGACGGGATGCGCACTCCGTTACCGTTGAACGGCACTACGCCGATCCAGAAAAACGTCTCTCCCTCCGTCCCCGGAACTTTGCGGACCCTGCCGGAAATCTTATAGGTTTTATTCATGTCAAGATCAATCTTTGCCTTGGATTCGGCTGAAACGGCATGTCTGCTCAGTACTTTCAGCGTTCCTTCGGGAGTATCGGAAAAACTTTTCGCCGCCCATGCGGGAAATGAAAAGTCTTCCGCTTTTTTAATCTCAAGAACCGGCGCCGCGGCAAGAATTCCAGCCGATGCAAGCAAGAGTGTGCCCAAAATGGTTTTCATGTGTTCTTCTCCTTATAATTATTTTGATTTATGCCAAAGACAATCTTTTATTTCAAAGTTACATTGGTAACATCGAAAATGGTGTACCAATGCAGAGCCGCCCGGCTCATCATGTAGGAGGTTTTCATATAACTGACGTTTCCGCCGAATGTCACATAATTCACCCCCATGGAGTGCCGCCTGGCAACCCAGTGCAAGTTATAAGTATTTACAGCAGCGTCATATTCACCAGCCTCAACATCAAGGAAGGAAACTTTACGTGTCGGCTCTCGGATATCACTGATCTTCCGAGTCCGGATCTCCTTGCCGTTTCCTATTGCGTGGGGAGCAGCGCCTTGGACGATATAATAACTGATGCTGTAACTATGGGGAGAGACTGCACGGACATCTTTTGAAGGACATACGAACGGATCACTGCCGGCTGCGCGGTTGCTGTAACCCATATAGGAACCGGGAACAAGATCCTCCAAACGCGCATAATGCCTTACTTTCCTGTTCAAGTAAGGAGCCAGTCGGCAAAACCATGCAGGGTTTATACTTCCGGCATAACCATTATATTCCGTGGCTGGCGTAAGATGTCCGAAAGGAATATATTCAGTGCCGTCCCATAGATCTTTGAAATAGTCATTTTTACCACCTTATTTGAGC
>DXVA01000488.1 GCA_019408975.1 Lentisphaeria bacterium
AATGACGACAAGCCGGATTTACAACGTAAATATCGCCAAACAGTACCCGCTTCCCACTCCGCAGGAGATTCTTGAAGAACTCCCGCTGACTTTCGTCGAAACGGATACCGTTTACAGATTCAGAAAAGAGATCGAAAACATCATTCTGCGCAAGGACAGCCGTATCCTTGTCATCGCGGGCCCCTGCTCCATCGACAGCATTCCCGCGGCGCTGGAATATGCGTCCGCGCTGAAAAAACTTCAGCAGAAAGTCTCCTCGAAAATGGTGCTGATCATGCGCGCCTACTTTGAAAAGCCGCGCACGACCCTCGGCTGGAAAGGGCTGGTTTACGATCCCGACCTCGACAGCTCCTTCAATATTGAGAAAGGGCTCCGTCTTTCCCGCAAGCTCCTGCTGGAACTGGTGCGCATGGAACTCCCCGCAGCAACCGAATTCCTCGATCCGATCATGCCGCAGTACTTCGCGGACCTCATCACATGGGCGGCGATCGGAGCCAGAACCGTGGAGTCCCAGACCCACCGTCAGCTTGCCAGCGGGCTCTCCATGCCGGTCGGCTTCAAGAATGCAACGGACGGTTCCATCAATGTGGCGATCGACGCCATCCGCACCGCGCTTGCGAAACACTCTTTCCTCGGCATCATCAACGACGGGCGCACCGGAGTGTTCAGCACGAAAGGCAATAAATTCGGGCACGTGGTCCTGCGCGGCGGTCAGCATATGCCGAACTACGGCTCGGAAAACGTCGCGTTTGCCGTGGAGCTGATGAAGAAGCTGAAACTTACCCCTTCGATCATCATCGACTGCAGTCACGCGAACTCCATGCGCAACCCGCTGAACCAGCCGAAAATTCTCGACGATGTCGTGGAGCAGATCCGCGGCGGGCAGACGGCGATCAGCGGCGTGATGCTGGAAAGCTATATCAAGACAGGCCGTCAGGACATCACCTCCAAAGGCAAGATCATCCCCGGCGTCTCCCTTACCGATCCGTGTCTCGGCTGGGCGGAAACCGAAGCGGCGATTCTGAAAGCATACGAAAACCTGCCGTAAGGCACTACCAAACGAAAGCGGAGTCATGGCAAATTCCAACAACATCATCAGGAAGTCACAGGACGAACAGGCAAAAAGAACTTTCTTTTTCCTTCCGATTCTGGATTCGTATATCCTCCGGGAATTCATGATTCCTTTTTCGATTCTCCTTTTCGCATTCATCTTTCTGTTTCTGATCGGCGATGTGTTCAACGACCTCGGAGATTTCCTCGAACATAAGGCGTCTTTTATGCTCGGCGTCAAATATTTTGCCTATAAAATGCCGGGAAATATCCGGTTCGTCCTGCCGATCTCCGTCCTGCTGGCATGTATGTACACGCTGGCGAACTTCGGGAGGAACCGTGAAATCACCGCCATGCGCTCCTCCGGGATCTCGCTGGTGCGCTGCGGCTTCGCAATCTACTGCGTGGGATTCGTCGTTATGCTCGTGAACTTCTGGTTCAACGAGCAGGTGATCCCCTATTCGGAACAGCAGTCCACGATCCTGATTGAAAAACTGAAAAATCCCAACTATGACGAGCGCATGTATAAAATGCTCCAGTACCGGAGCAGCGACAAACTCCGCGACTGGCTCTTTCAGGACTTCGATCAGGATGGAATTCAGCATGAAGTCATCCTCAAGAAATATTATACCGGCGACGACGGCAAAAAAGTCCTGGACTGGGACCTCCGCGCCGCCGAGGCTAAATATGTGGATGGACAGGGCTGGGTCTTCAGGAAAGTGGTCCGCACTCCTTACAATAAACGGTTCTTCCTGCCCGGCAGCCCTGAACGCATCGAGGAACTCAGGATTTCCGCGGAGGAAATTCCGGAAAAACCGGATGACATCGTCAACGCCGTCAAACCGCCCGAAGAACTCTCCTCATGGACCATCTACCACATGCTGACGGACAACAAGGCGATGGTGGCTTCCCTGCGCGGCATGTATGAGACAATCCTTTACTACCGGCTTGCGTTCCCGACGGTCTGTTTCCTCTGCGTTTTCCTGGCGCTTCCGATGGCGGCGAAAAACGAACGCGGCGGCATTTTCCTTTCCATCATCACGGCTGTCGTCGTGATCGTGGTCTATCAGGTTATGACGGAAATCTTCCTTGTGCTGGGCAAACAGGGCATCGTCCCTCCCATCGTAGGCGGATTGACTCCGACCGTGGCGTTTTTACTCTACGGCTGGTTCTTCGTGATCCGCAAGGCAGGATGATTCGGGCTGCATCTTGTTTTTGATCGCATAGGGAAAATGCGCCGACAGCATGGCAAGCGCTTTCGCTTTGTCCACATCGGACAGTCTCTCCACGATTGCAATGATTTCCTTTTCCACGGGTGCGCGTCCGTGCTCCATTCCCAGCGGCAGCACCACCAGATCGGGGAACAGTTTTTCCATCGTTTCCAAAGGCAGGCGTTTTGTCTTTTTTCCGCTGATAATGCCGCTGATGTAAGACTGATTCAGCCCCACTTTTCTTGCAAAAGCGCTTTGCGAATCCCGCTTGTTCTTCCAGCACAACAGCCGTAATGCGTCCTTGAC
>DXVA01000489.1 GCA_019408975.1 Lentisphaeria bacterium
CACAAGTGCGGTGCAGGTCACGGCAATTCCCGCGCAGAGACTGGCCAAAACCGTCAGATTCATCGGATTCCTCCATTTCCGGCGCCTTTGTTGAACATGGAGATATCCAGGTTCATTCCGGCGCGCTTGATATCATCCATAAAGGTCGGAATGCTGCCCGTCGGCACATAACGCCCGGTCATCTTTCCGTCCTTGTCCCAGCCGTCCTGTTTGAACACGAAAATATCCTGCATGGTGATGATCTCGCCCTCCATCTTCGTAATCTCGCTGACATGAGTCACCTTGCGGGAACCGTCCTTTTCACGGGAAATCTGCACGATGATCGCAATCGCCGAGGCGATCTGTTCGCGGATCGCACGCAGCGGCAGATCGAATCCCGCCATCAGAACCAGCGTCTCAAGACGGGAGAGGGCATCGCGCGGCGAATTCGCATGAATCGTCGTCAGCGAACCGTCATGCCCGGTATTCATCGCCTGAAGCATATCCAGAGCCTCGCCGCCGCGGCACTCGCCGATCACAATACGGTCCGGCCTCATTCGCAGCGCATTCTTCACAAGATCGCGGATGCTGATCTCGCCTTTGCCTTCGATATTCGCCGGACGCGCCTCCAGCCTTACGACATGATCCTGCCGCAACTGGAGTTCGGCGGCGTCCTCAATCGTCAGGATGCGCTCCGTATCCGGCAGGAAACCGCTCAGGATATTCAGGAGAGTCGTCTTTCCGGAACCGGTTCCGCCGGAAATCACAATATTCTTGCGCAGTTTCACGCAGATATCAAGAAAACGGGCAATGTCCGCGGAAATGGAGCCGAACCGGATCAGGTCGTCCACTTTCAGAGGCACCTTCGAGAATTTACGGATCGTAATGGAAGGCCCCACAAGAGAAAGCGGCGGAATGATCGCATTCACACGGGAACCGTCTTTCAAGCGGGCGTCCACCATCGGGGAGCTTTCATCGATACGCCTGCCGAGGGGCGACACAATGCGCTCGATCGCCGCAATCACCTGATTATTGTCCGCAAACGCCATGTCCGTCCTGTGCAGTTTGCCTTTATATTCCACATAAATATGATCGGGGCCGTTCACCATGATTTCCGTGATGGACGGCATCGCGATCAGCTCTTCCAGCGGCCCGAGCCCGATCGCCTCATGAAGCAGCTCCCGCTCGATCAGTTCCTTGGTAATGCCTTCCGGCAGGGGAATCGAAATTTCCTCGATGATCTCATGAATTGTATTTGCGGCTTTCCGGTTCAGGTCGTTTTCCGAAGCGCCGCTCATGACGAGGCGTTTCAGGTTCAGGCGTTTGATCAGCTCCGCATGGGCGCGTTTCTTGATCTCCTGCAGAAGCGGGCGGTGTTCAAACGGCACACCGGAAACGGACAGGATTTCCACTCCGCCATGCCCGGGAGCGGAAATCGTCTCCAGCCTGCTTTCGATTGAACTCATTGCCGGCGGCGGAGTCTTTTCTTCGGGCGGTTCGGGTTCCGCATTGACCAGCGGCTGGGCGTCAATGGGTTCCGGCTCTTTCATCGGAAACTCAATCATGATGCCGCCGATACGTATTTCGTCACCTGGCAGCACCTCTTTCGCACCGGTACCGAGACGCTCTCCGTCAAGAAAAGTGCCCGTATCGGACCCCAGATCCATAACCTTGACTCCGTCATCCCCCACCATCAGCTGACAATGACGCGGAGAAACGCCGTCCGCATCAAGCTGGATATGGGAATCGGCGCCGGAGCCGACAATATAAATACCGTTGCCGAGCTGTCCCGAAACAGGTTCATTCTCCGGAATTCTGATTACGATATCATACATAAGAACCCCCTCCGGCGTTATCTTCCGGCTCTCATCATCTTTTCACGCTCGGCATTGTAATTCATGATATTTTTCTGGAGGAAGTTCCAGTTGACGCTCTGGAGTTTCTGGGTGATCGCGGACTCCTCATAGTTGCGCAGGCTCATGGTAAGGCGCCCTTTCTGCGAAGCGAAAATGATCATTTCGACCTCTTTCGGCGTCAGTTCAAGCGTCACGGTGCTGTAACTCCGCGCGGCATAATTCTGCCCGGCGGAGGAGGACGCAAGAAATCCCATATCGGTTCCGGTCGCAATCACGCGGACCCGCTGGAGAATCGTCAGGGTGATCGTATCCAGCGAGGAATCGCCGCGGGTGTCGGGAAAACGGAACGTCCCGATCAGGTCTACATAATTATTGGGCTGGACCAGTCCCGTCACGGAACTGGTCGCATCGACGGAAATCGAAATCGCGCGATAGCCGGGGCGAATCAGGGAGGTCAGCCCGGTTTTCCCGGAAGTGAGGGAAACCTTGAGGTCGCTCCACTGAAGCAGTGTTCCCGCGCGGATCAGGGACTGCGCCTCGCGCCCGATCACCAGAGAACGCCTGTCATAGGGGATTTCACGTTCATATCTGGCGTTGCGGAAACGCTGGACCAGTTTCTTCTGAATCATGTCCTCCGTGATCTTTTCCCCCTCCGGGATATCTCTGGCGACCTGAATCAGGTAAATTTTATAGGT
>DXVA01000049.1:0-7234 GCA_019408975.1 Lentisphaeria bacterium
GACAGCAAAGGCGGAGGAAGCAGCGGCGAAACCTTTTGCCGTTCCGCCCCAGACACCGGCGGATTATTGTGGAATATTCAAGCCGCGCGAAATGGAAGCCTTGTCTTTTTACCGGATGAGAGACAGAAAAACCGGTAAAGACATCAGCAGCGTGAAAGGTGTGGCGGCATCCTATATCTATCACCATAATGCCGAGACATTCCGGTCGATGAAACTGATGGCACAGGCATACAAACTGACCGGAAATCCCGCCTATGCGGAGAAGATCCGCGATATTCTGCTGGAGTATGCCCGCTGGTTCCGCTATCTCCCGCCCCGTGCACCGTCTTCGACCTCCGCCGGTCCCCGCCTGACTTCGACGACTCTGGACCTCTGCTACTTTTTTACAGACGGAGTGGAGGCGTATACCGCAGTAAGAGATACTTCCGCATTCGGTGCCGCAGACCGTGAAACGATTGAAACGGCCTTTTTTGCACCCCTGATGTGCAATCTGTATTCTCATGACATCGAGTTTACGAACATGCAGCTCCATCATATCGCAAATTACGGTTCGGCGGCGATCATGCTCGGGCGTTACTGGAATCTCCTGGGCGACGCCCTTTACGGCGATCATGGTTTCTATGCTTTCGTAAAAGACGGTTTTACCGCGGACGGCATCGCGCTGGAAGGCGGAGTCTATCACCCGTTCGGACTGCTGCCGCTGCTGGATTTCGCCGCGAAAATCCGTTCCTGCGGAATTGAGCTGGTGACAAAGCCTTTCAAACATATCTTCGATCACGGGATAGAATGTACCGCACAGGGAATCGCGGACGGAAATCTGCGTGCGACTTATCCTTTGGCATGGGAACGATTCCGTGACCCGAAATATCTGCCGACGCTGAAAGTCATGAAGAAACTCCCCGATGGGATCTCCGCAGGAGATGTCCCGGATACCCTGTTCCTCGGCAATACGCTTCAGAAGAACAACGGTTACGCGTGGCTGCGCGAAAACAGCCGCTACGGATTTCGGGCGGCGGCGGTCAACTATATTATGGGATGGGACCGCTTGGAGCATGACCGTCTGCATTACCGGCTCTTCGACGGTGATGGGATGCTTTCCCATGAGGTGTGGCGTGTCGGCTATACGAATCCGGGAGCGGACATGGATGCGACAGTATCGCACAACACGGTTGTGGTGGATGAGAAGAATTCCGCAACGAATCCCTCGACGCTCGCGGCATTTCTCGACAGGAAATCCATGCCGGGGCTGCTGATCACGGAAAACAGGGAGTCCCCGCTGTATCCCGACATAAACTTCTCGCGTGTGGTCGCAATCTTCGACGGGATTCTGTTCGTCGGGGACAAACTGTCCGCATCGGACGGGAAAACGCATACTTTCGACTGGCCGTTTTACGCGCCGTGGCAGCCGTGGGCAAAAAAAGGTGAATGGGAATTCCGTCTGCCCGGTGAATTCAAAACACCATTCAGGACAAGCTACAAGTTCGTATCAAGCGCATTTTGCGCTCCGGCGGGAAATGTCTTGAAAGCATGTGTGGACATTCCGCCGTCCACCCTTGAAAAAGGTTTTGACGTGAACCGGAGCGCGAACCGTTCCCTGTTCATGACTTTCGCGCTGCCGCAGGAAACGACGGCCGCAAAGTTTATGATCGGACGCGAGCACAACCCGAAACCGGGACCGATGCTTCTACTCCGGCAGAAGGGAACGGGAGCGGAATTCGCCTGTGCTTTCGATGTCGTGAAAAAAGGAGGGAGGGAACGCGTGACAAGCGTAAAATCCCTTGATTTTGATCCTGCCGATCCGCTTTCCGCGGTCTGGGAGGTAAAAGCGGATTCCGGTACGTATTATGTGGTTGTGAACCGTACCGGAAAAGAACTGAAAAATAAGAAAATCAAAACAAGTCAAACATTCGAGGTCATCAAAAAATGAAAAAACTGCTGCTCGGCGCATTGGCGCTCGCTTCCCTGGGAGTTCATGCCGAACTCAAGGACAAGGTCTATAAATTCATGCCGCTCCATTCCGATTTAAGTGTCGTTTCCGCAAATGGGGAACGTTCGCAGGAGGCGGTTTTTACACGTGCAACAACGGCAATGACACCGGATTTCAAGGTAACAGACATCAATATCCCGCGCTTTTACAACGGCGGGCTCCTGATCGAACACGGAGGAAAAACCGAGGAGCGTGGCGCACGGAATCTGCTGCCCGCGCAGATGCCGGTTTTCGCTCCCGCCGGGAAAACGGTTCCGGGGATTTGCGGCGATGCAATGGAGTTCTCCGGAAAATGGGAGCTGAAGCCGGTAGCGCTGGAGGAAATGCCCATGAACGGAACACACATCTTCTCCTTTTACGCCAAAGGTAAAGGCGTTCTTTCCGCAACCGGCATATTGAAGCTGAAAAACGGAACGGACAAAATGCTGAAAACGGAAACATTCGCACTGGATTCCCGTTGGAAACGCTTTTATATCAGATTCAATTCCGGGACCAGGCGGAACGCGGCAGACCTTGCACAGTCTTTCCGTACCGTATTCTCGGCTGAAAATGCGACGATCTCCGCTCCAATGCTGGAAGGTCCCGGTGTATATTTCGGAAACATTACGCCGACGAGTTATATTCCACAGGGTGGGTTCCGTGAAGCGGACAAACTGAAACTGTCTGTCCTACGCCCCGAGCTGGGCATGGAGGGAGCGGTGGCTTTTGAATTCATACCAATGGCGCAGGGCGGATGGCAGGGGTTGCTTTCCGCCGACGGAGGCTGGAAACCGGAACTTCAGCTCTCTTATTACACCTATTCCCCGACAAGCAGCCGTCTTTCGCTTCAGTTCCGCGGAAAGACTCTGCTTTTTCCGGTCCGCTTTGAAACCGAAAAAAAATACAGCATTGTCGTTAATTGGACGAAGGAAGATTTCTCTCTGTGGGTCAACGGAAAAAAAGCCGGAGAGGTGAAAGCGCCCGGCATTCCGTTCAAAACGAAGGAAATCTTTCTCGGCAGCCGCAGTATTCAGGTAAATGCCAACGGATTGTTCCGCAATTTCGCACTTTTTGCAAAACCGCTGGATGAAGCTGAGATATTGAAACTTTCCAAAGAGGGAGATTTAAGTGGAAAATTCCCGGTGAAGGAGGTTTCCCGCATCAGCCCTTTTGCGTGTTCCCCGCCAACGCGGGGATAAGCACGGTTCGCTTCAGAAGCTCGAAAAAAGTTGTTTCGGCGGAAAACCGGATCGGGTCTTTCAAAACCGGTGAAATTCTTCTCCGGGGGGATCAGCTGGAATGCCGATTCAATCCCGCTCTGCTGATGCCGGGAAAATATGAACTGGAACTGAACTGCCGCTTTGCGGACGGCTCCGGCAGACGTTTCACATTTCCGGTCGAAATTGCGGCGGCGTTGCGTCCTTGGGAGAATGTTCAGGTCAATGCGTGGAACGAATACCGTCCCGAATTCGCGGATACAGGCATTACGATCGCCTGCTCCGGTATGGAACCGGAGAGAATCGATTCTCTTGCGAGAAGTGGATTTTACGGCAATTACAATTTGCATTATTTCGGAACGCCGCGTCCGGGCTGTGTGGAGGATATCGCGGTGGATTCTTTCGGAAAGCTCATCTATCCTGACATCCGCTCACCTTATATCCGGAAGGATGTTGCAAAACATGGCCGCATGATTACAGAAATGATCAAAGACGCACCGACATTCAAAGCGATTGTCTTGAATACGGAGCATCATGCGGGGGGCGCGGGAAACAATGGGTCTTTCAATTTTTCGCCACAGGAGATCAGACGGGCAAAATCATTCGGGCTTGATCTTGAAAAGTGGCGCCTGAGCGGAAACGGCATCCATGAGCTTCACCGGAAATTCATGCCCATGGGATATCTCGGGACTGCTCCTGCGCCGGAACTTGTACCGGATTCCCGTTCGATTCCGGCGGAAAACCCTCTGTATGCATATCTGCGTGAACGCCATAGTTCAAACGGAGGCACCGAGGTGGTCATTAACGACCTGCTCGCAGAGACTGTTCTCGGGGCACGTCCCGATCTGTTCATGATGCAGGACCCCGTTCTGCGGCGCCCGGCACTGCGGAGTTACCGGAAAATCAATGTCGCACAGGACTGGGTTTACTACCCAGATCTTTCAGCGGTTGTCAATACCATGGAACGTCTCGGTGCGATGGTACGTGGAAATCCCGGTATGACGACCTCCACCATGCCACAGTTCCTGTTCAAAGAAGGGATGGCGGCGCCATTTGCCGGAATGCCCACACGCGATATGTTCCGTGAGGCATGCTGGCTTGTCGCGAGCCGTCCGATGCATGTGATTTCATTCTGGAATACGGGAAATGCTTTCGTCAAAGGCGGGCAGCAGTCGCCGGAGGAAATTCTCGCCCTGCTCGGCAACGGCGGTTATGCGGAAACGGCCAGGGCGATAAAACAGAAAAATATGAAAGTATTCTGTTTTGATCCGCGCCTGAAAGAAGAATTCCGCTCCATATCGGAACAGTTGTGGCTTCCGTTCGGCGCCCTGATGCCAAAATGGGAAAACGCTCCCCGCAAGCTCGCCGTCGTCATCAGTTTTGCTTCGCACCTGTTCGGGAACGTCCGATGGCCCGGTTGTGGTGCGCTTGGCAACGCCCTGATCAAAAGCGGAATTCCCTTCGATGTCCTGCTGGATCAGGATATCGAAAAAGAGATCGGCGCTTATGATGCGATTGTCCTGCCGGAGTGCCATGCGCTGCCGGAACAGGGGGTAAGGAATTTACGGCTTTTCATGAAGCGCGGCGGTGTACTGATCGCTGATGAAAAACTGAAGGTCAAGGGTCTGGACGGTGTTCATATCGTCAAACTTCCTTCCGGGAAGCAGGAGCAGGAACTGCACCGCAGGGAACAGGAGATTCTGAAACAGACCGACGGTAATACGGACTCCCCTGCTTATATCGAAGCAATGCAGGCTCTTCAAGAGGAAACGTCGGCGAGGAAGCGGATTCCCGAACTGGACGCACTTCTGAAAAGACATCTGAAAACCGTTTTTTCCGCCGTTTCCGGAAATGTCTACTGGAACCATCTGCGGGCGGAGGGGGCGGATTATCTTTTTGCCGTAAACGACTTGAGGATTCCGGGGAAAATCTACGGACGTTTCGGCAAGGTGCGGGAACAGGGAGTTGCCCGGAAAGCCATATTCCGGGTTCATGATCCCCGGCTCCGCCACGCATACAGCCTGACAAGCGGAATGAAAATTCCGGTTAAAAATGGAGAAGTCGCCCTTGATCTTCCGCCTTGCGGGGCTAATATTATCCTGTTTACGGAAAAACCGTTCGGAAGATTGACGCTTTCCACAGGAAATGCGCGCGCGGGAAAGCGGATATCCGTGAAAGCCGGGCTGGAAGCCGGAACAGGTCTGATCCCTGTTGCGTTGGAGTTGTTTCTGCCGGACGGAACGAAGTCTTCGCTTTCCCGTTATGATGTTTTGAAAAACGGTTTTTCCGCGTGGGATGTCACGATTCCCCTGAATGCGCCTGCGGGGAAATGGCGTGTCAAGGTGAAGGAGCTTGCGACGGGGCAGGAAAATATGTGTTCCTTTCTTGTCGCAAAGTAACAATCAGGTCTACAGAAAGCGATAGAAGGATCGTAAATGAAAGTGAAAACTGCGTTGGTCGGCATCAATGGGTATGCCCAGGTTCATCTGAATCAACTGAAACCGCTCGTGGAATCCGGGAAGATTGAATTGTCCGCCGCAGTGATTCTGCCGAGGGAAAGAACGCCGGAAAATATGGCGTATTTCAGGTCGGTCGGATGTGAAGTCTTCGATTCTCTCGATGAAATGTTCGGGCGCTGCGCCCGGAAGCCGGAGCTGGTCTGCCTGCCGACAGGGATTTCTTCGCATGAGCCCTTGACGGAATGCTGTCTTGCCCACGGCGCGAATGTACTGGTCGAAAAACCGGCGGCGGGTTCACTCGAAGCCGTGGACCGTATGCGCAGGGCGGAAACGGAATCCGGGTGTTTCGTGGCGGTCGGTTTCCAGCATATCTATTCCCGCGAGTTCCGGAAAATCAAAAAGGATCTGGTATCCGGCAGGTTCGGGGCGCTGAAATCCATTGCAGTCATGGGCATCTGGCCGCGCCCGGATGCCTATTATTCACGGAACAACTGGGCGGGCAGAATCAAAACCGACTCCGGTGAACAGGTGCTGGATTCGCCGGCGAACAACGCCTTTGCGCATTATTTGAATCTGCCGCTGTTTTTTGCCGGTGAAACGTTCGAGTGTTCGGCGCATCCCGTCAAGGTCGAAGGACAGCTTTACCGCGCAAGAAAAAGCATTGAGTATTTTGATACCTGCGGCATTCAGTTGAAAACGGCGCGCGGCGCTGCCATCTGCGCCTGCTTCAGTCACGCATCAAATGAAAATCGCAATCCGGTCATCCGCATTCAGTGTGAAAAAGGTTCCGTCCGCATCGATTTCAATGCCGGCAGATGGGGCATGTATGACTGCACGGGAGCCGTTACGGAGGAGGGAGAAATTTCCATGCCGCATCCGGATATGTTCCGCGATGTGCTCGCAAAGGTTTCCGACCGTTCCGTCTTCACCTGTACACTGGACATTGCCCGCGAGCATACGTTCTGCATCGAAGAACTGCATAAACACTTCATCCCGCAGGATGTGCCGGAGCATCTGCTTTCCGTCGAGGCGGAAAACGGGCAGGTTGTGATCCGCGGACTGGAACATACGTTCAATGAATGTTTTGAAACCGGCGGAAAACTTGTTTTCTGACCCGGCTTTCCGTGAGGCGGGAGTGCCATGAACGATTCCGATTTTCAATTTCTGGCGGCGGAACTCAATCTGCCGGAAAACAGAATCCGCAAAGTCGCCGCTTTGTTTGAGGACGGGGCGACGGTGCCGTTCATTGCACGTTACCGCAAAGAGGTGTCGGGCGGTATGGATGAAGTGGTTCTGCTTCGTCTGCGCGAGGCAATGGAACAGCTTCGGAAGGTGAATGAGCGGCGCAGCAGTATGCTGGAATCGCTCCGGGAACGGAAGCTGCTTACGGACGAGCTTGCTGCCGGACTTGACTCCGCGCATACTCTGACCATGCTCGAGGACCTTTATCTGCCTTACAAGGCAAAGCGGAAAACACGTGCTTCCGCCGCGCGGGAGAAAGGGCTGGAACCGCTCGCAAAACTCATTTATGAACAGCGTGTTTTCCAAATCGACCTGCGCCCCCATACGGTGAAAATGAGCAGAGAAGACGC
>DXVA01000049.1:7244-18794 GCA_019408975.1 Lentisphaeria bacterium
TTGCGGAGTGGATCAGCGAAGACCTGGAAATACGCACACGTCTGCGCGATCTTTTTGCACGCCGTGCGCTGTTCGCATCGAAAGCAGTCAAATCCAGAGCGGAAGAGGCGGAGGCACAGGTGTTTCGCGACTATTTCGACTATTCCGAACCGATCCGGCGTGTGCCGTCCCATCGTGCGCTGGCTGTCATGCGGGGAGCCGGAAAAGGATTTCTTGCGATTCAACTCCGCCCCCTGAAAGACGAGGCTCTGCGAATTCTCAAGCGCATGGTGATCCGCAATCCCCGGTTTCCGTTTCTGAAACTTCTGGAACAGATTTCGGAGGACGCCTATGCCCGTCTGATTCTGCCATCGCTGGAAAATGAATCCCTGAACCGTCTGAAAACCGCCGCGGATGCAGACGCGATTCAGGTTTTCGCCGCAAATCTGCGAAAGCTTCTTCTGGAGCCGCCGCTCGGCGCCAGACGTGTTCTCTCCTTTGATCCCGGTTTCCGCACGGGGTGCAAGACAACGGTTCTGGATGCGGACGGAAGTCTTCTGAAACATCTTGTCGTCTTCCCGGAGCGTCCCGGTTCCGGCGAGGTCGTGAAGAAACTCGCAGAAAAATACCGCATTGAGGCGGTTGCGGTCGGGAACGGAACAGCGGGACGCGAGACCGAAGCGTTTTTGAGGAAGAACCTTCCGCCGGAACTGCCGGTTGTCAGCGTCAATGAAAGCGGTGCCTCGATCTATTCCGCAGGCGAGGCGGCGCGGCGGGAATTTCCGGAACTGGATCTGACTTTCCGCAGCTCCGTCTCCATCGGGCGCCGTCTTCAGGACCCGCTCTCCGAGCTGGTCAAGATTGACGCAAAGTCCATCGGCGTCGGGCAGTATCAGCATGATGTCGATCAGGCGGCGCTGAAAAAAGCTCTGGACGATGTTGTGACAAGCTGTGTCAATCAGGTAGGTGTTGAGCTCAATAACGCCGGCATGGAACTGCTTTCCCGCGTTTCAGGGCTCACGGAACGTCTTGCGCAGAATATCGTTGATTACCGCACGGCACACGGGATGTTTTCTTCCCGTGGCGAACTTTTGAACGTAAAGGGATTGGGGCAGAAGGCATACAGGCAGTGCGCCGGATTTCTGCGAATCCGGGGGGCGGAGAATCCGCTGGATGCAAGCGGCGTTCATCCCGAACGTTATGAAATTGTGAACGGTATGGCGAAGGCGAACGGCTGGAACGTGGAGGAACTCATGCGCCGGTGCGCAGCCGGGTTCCGCCCCGGGCTGGAACCGTATCTCTCGGAGGAGGTCGGGCTTCCCACGCTGGAAGACATCCTTTCCGAACTGGCAAAGCCGGGGCGCGACCCGCGAGCGGAATTCAAGATCTTTTCTTTCGATGACCATGTCCGCACGATTGACGATCTGGAACCGGGCATGAAGCTCAACGGAATTGTTACGAACGTAACAAAATTCGGCGCATTCGTCGATATCGGAGTCCATCAGGACGGGCTGCTTCACATCAGCCGCATGGCGGACCGCTATATTGCCGATCCGTCCGAAGCGGTCTCCGTCCGCGATCGCCTTGAAGTTACCGTCATTGACGTGGATCGTGCCCGGCGCCGGATTTCGCTTTCACTGCTGGATATGCCGAAAAAATCTCCTGAAATGTGAAAGAGAATTTGACAGGAAAAGCGGCCTGCTTTATATTACCCTCATTATGAGCAACAGTTACGGACACATCTTTTTGCCTCGTATGGCAGTCGCAGTTATGTGCCCGTCCGCAAATACCGCCCGGTAATGCGGGCGGGGGTCGTTTTCCGCGTTTTCTTCAAAACGCTTTCCGTGGCATCCCGCTCTCCCTCCTGAAAAACGGAAGGAATGTATTTCCGCATTCACCCTGATCAATGAAACAGAAAGTGAACTGAAATTATGAAAGACAATATGATACCGGAAAAAAAACTGCTCAACGGAGCTCAAATCGCAATCAGGACTCTGGAGTGTCTCGGAGTCAAAACCTGCTTCGCCTACCCGGGCGGCTCCGCAGTCGATTTTCATCAGGCGCTCGCGGACTCGGGGATTCAGGTGGTTCTGCCGCGCCATGAACAGGGCGGCGCCTTTGCCGCAAACGGCTACGCCAGAGCTACCGGACAGGTCGGAGTCTGCATGGCGACCAGCGGACCCGGCGCAACCAATCTGCTGACGGGAATCGCGGACGCCTACATGGATTCCATTCCGGTGGTGGTCATCACCGGACAGGTCGAAACCTGGTACATCGGGAAAAATGCGTTTCAGGAAACCGACATCATCGGCATGACGCGCCCGATCGTCAAACACAGCTATCTCGTTCTCGACCCCGCAGAGATCAGTTCCACCATCGTCAACGCATTTGAACTGGCGTGCAGCGGCAGGCCCGGGCCCGTCTGGATCGATATTCCGAAGAATATTCAGAAAATGACGCTGGAATTTCAGTTCGATCCGGCATCGTCTCTGCGCAAGAAGCCGCTTCACCGGCGTGTTACGGCTGCGGAACTGGAACAGATCCGGCATGCGATTGCAAAATCGCAGCGTCCCTGCATCTATGCCGGCGGCGGAATCATTTCCGGCGGCGCATCCGAAGAACTGGCACGTTTCGCCGAAGCATACAATATCCCGGTGGCAACCTCTCTCATGGGGATCGGCGCATTTCCGGAGACGCATCCGCTCTCCCTGAAATATCTCGGCATGCACGGCACCTACTATGCCAATTACGCGGCGGACCAATGCGATCTCCTGCTTGCTTTCGGGGCGCGTTTCGCAGACCGTTCCACAGGCAATGCAAAGGAATTTGCACGCGACGCCTTCATCATTCATGTTGATGTCGACGAATCGGAAATCAATAAAAATGTCCATGCCGATCTCGGGATTGCCGCCGATATCCGGGAGGTTCTGCATGAACTGAACAGAGAACCCGTTTTCCAGCCGCGCCGGGAGTGGATGGAAACAATCCGGCAGTGGAAAACGGAACATCCGCTGTCATATCATCCGGTACAGGGCAAACTGAAGCCGCAGCAGGTCATCGAGGCTCTTTACCGCATGACGGACGGCAAAGCCGTAATTGTTCCCGGCGTGGGACAGCACCAGATGTGGGCGGCGCAATTCTATCAGTATACCCGCCCCCGTCAGCTTCTCACATCGGGCGGACTCGGAACCATGGGATTCGGACTGCCGGCCGCGATGGGTGCGAAACTGGCTCTGCCGGATGAACTCATCATCAACATCGACGGCGACGGGTCCTTTCAGATGAATATTCAGGAGCTCGGCACGATTGCCGCCGAAGAAATCGCCGTGAAGATGATCATCCTGAACAATCAGCATCTCGGCATGGTCGCCCAGATCGAAGACCTGTTCTATCGCGGCAAGCGCGGCAATACGGATTTGCGCACGAAAGAAAATAAGCCGTTCCCGCATTTTGTCGGCATTGCAGACTCGTATGATATTCCGGCGCGGGATGTATTTTCCGCGGACGAACTTGAGGATGCGATCCGTGAAATGCTGGAAACGCCCGGTCCGTTCCTGCTGGACTGCCATACGGTCTATCAGGATCATGTTCTGCCGATGATTCCCGGCGGGAAATCCTGTAAAGACATGATTACGGAATAATTCCGCGGGAACTCTCAAAGACGGCAGGCTTCTGCCGGTCTGCATCAGGGCAGTTCATTTTTGCGTATTTTCAGAAAAAAATTTCTTTTTTTTCAGGATTTTATTGAAAAAC
Organism: Lentisphaeria bacterium; assembly: GCA_019408975.1. Taxonomy (GTDB): domain Bacteria; phylum Verrucomicrobiota; class Lentisphaeria; order Victivallales; family UBA1829; genus UBA11452. Next base: position 10,977 of record DXVA01000049.1, read on the forward strand.
AGGAAAGAAGAAGTATATTGATATTGTTGCTAAACCGCTTTAGTCTATATCATACCGGAGAAAACGATGCTGAAAAAACGACTTACTTTACGTGATATTGCGAAAAAAGCAAATGTATCTTTAACTTCGGCATCCATGTACCTGAATGGAAAAGCACGGGCGAATCATATTTCGGAAAAAACCTGTGCACGGATCGAAGAAGTGATCCGGCGGGAAAATTACCAGCCTAATGTCAACGCGCGCGCCATGGCTATGAAACGGACGAATCTGGTCGGATGCGTCATGCGCGACAGCTTGGAAAGCTCCTTCTGGGCGGACATCCTTGCAGGTATTGATGAAATGCTCGCGCCGGAGAATATTCATCTTCTGCTGACAGTCTCCTCGGGCGGGCTTGAAGCGGAAATGCAGGCTTTTGAATTTCTGCGCGCAAAAGGCGTCGATTCCTATATCTGGATTCCGACCGTGAAACGCGACGGCAGCAACAACTATGAACAAATCCGGGAATTCTCCGCGGAACGCCCCGTCGTCACACTCACAAGTCTCGTGGAGGGGCTCCACGGAGTCGCCGTCGATGATGAAGCGGGAGGGCGTCTTGCCGCACGTCATTTTACAGAGAGCGGACACAGGAGACTTGCAACACTGGGCGGAAGCCGGATGTACAAACGCTGTGAATATTTTGCGGATGAAGCACAAAAACTCGGAGCGGAAGTCGCCGCGTTCAGGCATATCGAAGACATCGCGCCGGCTATCCGCGATTTTACGGCAGTATTCTGTTTTTCCGATATGAAGGCGCTGGAACTGTATAAATTCTGCGCAGGAGCCGGAGTGCGCATCCCCGCAGACCTCTCCGTAATCGGATATGACAATCTTTTATTCACAGACCTCATGCTGCCTTCCCTGACCACGATTCATCAGCCGAAACGCGATCTCGGCAGGGAAACGGGAAAACTCGTATTGAAAGCGCTTGCCGATAAGAAAATGCCGCCGGAACAGATCAAGCTTCCGCCGGAACTGATCCTGCGTGCAAGCACAGGCGGAATCACGGTTTGAAGAAATGTGTCCGCCGATGCGCGGCAGGCACTTTCATTGAATTTTTATATGGACGAACAGGAAAAATGAAAAATTCTCTGCTGAAAAATCTGAACTGGTTCCAGAATTCAGGGGTTATGATCCCGGAATCGGGAATCTGGGGAGTTGCAGAACGTGTTGCCGTAACAAATGGCAACGAAGCGATCGAAATAATGAAAAACTCCTTTCCGGCATGGATGCAGTATGACGGGTACTGCGTGATCGAGCAACGCCGCGCGGACTGCAATTTCGAGACTGCCTGGCTGTTCCTTCTCGCAGGCAGGGCGCTCGGAGAGAAGAAGTATTACGACATTGCGGTCAATCTGCTGGATTATCTTTATTTCCGGAGCGGGCTGCTGAACAGAACCCAGCAGCAGTATCCGGCGGGAAGCTGGAACTGGTCGCATATCAAACGTGAATCCTGCGTCTATTTCGACGACGAGGCATGGTGTGTCTTCCTTCAACTGAAAATTGCGGAGGAATATCCCGAACTTGATAAAAAATACGATATGAAGTCGTGGGGAATGATTCTCGGGGAAGAACTCCTCGCGGCAACGGATCTTGTCATGGAGAAAAAGGACCTTGACAATGCCGGACACTGGATCGATGCATCCGGCAGATGGCTGGGGCGTCTCGACCTGCCGCACTGGGGCGCTCTCGCATGTATGGCGCTGGCGAAAGTCTATCAGGAAAACCATGAGCGGAAATATGCGGATACGGTGAAGCGCTACCATGAATACATGGAATCCCGTGCGGAAGAGTTTATCGTCAGCGAACAGGCTTACGCTGTAATCGGCGCTTGTGCGGCATACCGGTATATCGGGGACGAATATTACAAGAGCCTCGCGGAGCGTTTCGCACACCTTGTCATGAAAAAATGGATGCGGACGGCAACATTCCCGCGGAACATTATGAAGCCCCCACCGGCAGGCATCTGGTAGATACGATTTATACGGTCAACTGGGCGCTGCTCGGAATGCAGGCGCTCGCGGCAGCCAGCCCGGAATTCAAGCCTGTTTACGGAAAACTGCTGGAGCTCATCCTCAAGATTCAGGACCCGTCGCCGGAAAAACAGTTCAACGGCTGCTGGCGCGGAATGTACGACATGGAAAAACAGTCCTGGGGCGGCGGGGACCGTTTTGAAGGCGGTGCGGGAAGCATTTATTCCGGCTGGACCAATGCTCCGATATCCACAGTCATCGCACTGGACCTTCTCGACAGGAATCTTTTCGACTGACACATGTCGGGGAACAGGAGAGCACAACAGCAAATTCTCTCCTGTTCCTGCCGTTTTCCGCAATATCTCCTTTTCAGATTCCGGACAGCGCGCCATGTTCCATTGTGAAAAAAAGACAAATCCCTGCTTCTCACTATTGCCATATTTCCATTCAGGATGTATATTATATTCACTAATATAGCTGTGTGGGAGATTTTTATGCCTAAACCGGGAATTACCTACAAAGGAAAACCGATCGGGGCATCTGGGAAAGGTGGCTCGAAAAAGAAAAACAGCGAAAACACGGGGAGCAGCAAATGGCTCTGGTTTTTCGCTGTCGTTCCGGTTATTGCCGTCATTGCCTTTGCAGCTTACCGTTTTACGCGCAGCCATACGGTGTTCATTCCCACGACTCAGGAAGTTTCCGAAACGGTGCGCCGCCTGACGGGGGGGCAGGATAAGGAGGAATCTCCGGCACCGGCAAGCAACCTGCCGGTGAGCATCCCGCTGGATCAGGACGGAAGATCCGGCATCGCGATCAAGGCGCTGGCAAACGGGGAAAAACTGTTCGCCATGAAGCGTTATTCCGCTGCAAGAGATCAGGCGAGAATCGCAATCGGCAAATTTGAATACACCGACCCGGACTGGCAGAAAAGCGTCGATCTCCTGAACAAAGCCAGTACACGGATCTTGAACGGAGACGGAAATTCGCCGGAGACATTCGTTTATTCGGTACAGCGCGGAGACACCTTTACCAGAATCGGTGCAAAATTCGGAACGACGGCGGAAGCGGTTCAGCGGATCAATAAAATTTCCATTGCGCGAAGTGACCTGAAAATCGGTCAGGAGCTGACCATTTACAACGGCAAATGGAACCTGAAGATCAGCAACGCGCGCAAGAAACTGTTTCTGTATGACGGAACCAGTCTCTTCAAGGTCTATCCGATCGGCGTCGCAATGGAATTCAATTCCCAGCAGGGACTTTACACACTCAGTTCAAAGGTAAAGTACCCGATCTGGAAGTACAAAGGAAACAGCTACCGCCCGGGCGATCCCCTGAATATTCTGGGGAGCCGGTATCTCGGCTGCGAGGACGCCGCCGAGTACAAGGTCAAGCTGCCTTTCCTGATCCATGGAACCAACAGGGCTGAGAATATAGGCAAAACAATCGCCGGCCCGGGATTCATCAGTATGAAGAACGAAGACATCAACGAGTTGTTTTCGATCATCCCCAACGGCATAGAAGTGGAAGTAATCAGATGACGGACCATGTGGGGTGGGCTGTCAAAGAACAATACCGGAGAAAATAAATGGCTGAAATCGTGCTTGAGTTTGAAAAACCGATTGCTGAGCTGGAGGCAAAACTCGCAGAATGGGAGTCTCTCAGTTCGTCCAACAACATGAGCGTCGACGACGAACTGAACGCTTTGAAGCGGAAAATCGAGGAGACGAAAAAGAATATCTACAGTTCCCTGACTCCCTGGCAGAGAGTGCAGCTTGCCCGTCATCCGAACCGCCCCTACACTCTGGACTACATCGAACGGATTTTCACCGATTTCCTTGAATTTCACGGAGACCGCCGTTATGCGGACGACCCCGCCATCGTCGGCGGATTCGCCAAGCTCGACGGCAAATCCGTCATGGTCATCGGCACCCAGAAAGGCAGAAATACCAAGGAAAACGTGTTCCGCAATTTCGGCTGCCCGCACCCGGAAGGCTACCGGAAAGCCCTGCGCCTCATGAAGATGGCGGACCTTGCCGGAGTTCCCGTGATCACTTTCATCGACACACCCGGGGCATTCCCGGGAGTCGCATCTGAAGAACGCCATATCGGGGAAGCCATCGCGGTCAATCTGCGTGACATGTTTGCATTGACGGTTCCCGTGATTGCGGTCGTCATCGGTGAAGGCGGCAGCGGCGGTGCGCTCGGCATCGGCGTCGGCAATACCGTCCTCATCATGGAAAATGCCTATTACTCCGTGATCACCCCCGAAGGCTGTGCGGCGATTCTCTGGAAAGACCGCGCCTATTCGGAAAAGGCGGCGGAGGCGCTTCACCTGACCGCCGGAGACCTGACCGAACTCGGGCTGGTGGACGGCATTGTGAAAGAACCGCTCGGCGGCGCGCACAAAGATTATGATGCGGCGGCGGAACTCCTGAAAAAGTCTGTGGTCTCCGCGCTCGGCAGATATGAAAAGATGTCGGGCGACGAATTGAAAGAATCCCGTTACGAACGTTTCCGCAATATCGCATTCTATAACGAGCCGTCGGTCACGGAATAAGAAGTGGCGGCGGAATCATGGACATTTTGAACGTTCGTCCCGCGGAGCCGGGAGATGTCGGGAAAATCTGGGAACTGCTTGCTGCTTATGCGCATGAGCGGCTTCTTCTTGCGCGTCCGCAGGAGGACATTCAGGAAAAACTGAAAAATTTCCGCGTAGGGGAAATCGGCGGGGAATTCGTCTGCTGCCTTGCCCTGCGGAATTTCGGAAGCGGGCTCTATGAGGTGCGCTCGCTGGCGGTCCGCCGGGAATACAACAATCGCGGAATCGGCTCCAAGCTGGTTCAGGGCGCGGTCGACCACCTGAAAGCGCAGGGGGAGCCGTGCCGTGTCTTCGCCCTGACCTACCGTGCCCATTTTTTCCACCGACTCGGCTTCCAAACTGTTGACAAGGAACTCTTTCCGCAAAAAATCTGGAGTGACTGCTCGAAATGCCCGAAGAAAGAACATTGCGACGAGACGGCGGTTCTGCTGGAGCTGAACTGATTCATCTCACGCCTCATCACGACAACCCGGAAGAGGCCGCGCAAATCCGCGACTCCTTCAAAGCGGTGCGCAGTGACAAGGTGGATCTTTTCGTCTATGGAACCATGATGAACGATCATCATGTCCGCCTGCTGTTCAACCGCAGGGTGGACAGCGAGCCTGCGATTCTCCATAACTATATGAGGGTCGTTCCCCCGGGTGCTTTTTTCTTCATCGTCAAACAGCACGGAGCGGTCACACAGGGGCGTCTTCTGAAAGACCTTACCCGCGAGGAACTTGCGCGGATCGACGCTTTCGAGGATGAAGGTAATCTCTATTACAGGAAAGTGGTCGTAGTCCGTACGCAGGAGAACCGCCGCCGGCGCTGCATGACCTATGTCGGCAATATTTCCGCGCTTCAGAAATCATTCGGCAAAGAGATTCTCTTTGAAGACCGTTACAGTCTCTATCTCGAACGCAAGATCGACCAGATTCTCGAAAAGATCGAGCCCGACCGTCACGAGATCACGCGCCGTGCTCTCCGTGAACTCATGGGGTCGGCGGTGGACAGCCTGATCGAATCGCATTTCGACGGCAATTACATCTGCAACTACATCATGATTCAGGCATTCAACGACGCGCGCCCTCCCCTTCTGGCGAATGTCATGGCGATTGAGGAACTGCGCCCTTACGCAGACAATTATATCCGTTTCGCCTGCAAACACATCATTTTCAACCAGCTCGTGGAACTGATCCGCCATCATTTCCCCGACGCCGTCCGTCTCTCGAAGAAATATTTCAGGCACGGCGTGGCGATCCTGCTGGCGTTTCTCTATTACAACGGGCGTTATGAGCGCATCCGCAAAATGATGAAGGAAAAGTCGCTGGACCGGATTGTGCCGGGGCGCCTCTACCGGGATTACGCGGTGCTCTGCATCAATCTCGTCGAGGAAATCTACAACCGTGATGAAATGGCGGAACTCTGCGACTATGTGGATCAGCACTGGTATTCCACGCCGACGCCGCTGGGGGCGGAACTTGAGTTCAGCCATCTCGGTGCGCGGGCGGTGGTCGCGGAACCCGGCGAGGATCAGTTCTACGACGGCTTCTTCTGGTTCAACGACTTCGATCTTCAGCGGCGCACATGGCGCATGGGCGGGCACGTGGATTCCCATAGAACGGTTGTCGCGGGAAATGAACGCCACCGCGGTTTTCTCGAATACGCATTCGGGCGCTTCAATATCGTCGGCGATCTCTCCCGCCCGCTGTTCGACTGCCCGTGGGCAATGTCCAAACTTATCAACGAGGCGGTGCGTTTTCTCGATATCCCGCCGCACAGTCTCCATATATCCATGGAACTTTCCGGCGAAAAGCATTCACGCATCACTGCGGTTCCGCATAAATTCAGCGATCTGGCGTGCCTGCTGATGCTCGGAGGCGACCTGCGCAGGGATGACGAAGGCAGGCTCCGCGAATGGCGCATCTTCAACAAGGAACTGGACACCAATATGCGCGACTCCCTGAATTTCTCGGACCGCAAATACCATTACAGCCGTCCGGACCAGAGCGAAGACGAGGCGTCGGACGTCATGGAATACAAGTTCCTGCGCCTGCGGGAGGAGGAAACGGACTACTCCAATGTGATCGTGGCGCTGAAAGGGTATCAGTTCGGCACCCATGCCCGCCCGATTTCGATTCCGAAACAGGGACAGCCGGAGCTTCCGGAACAGGTTTTCCTGCGTGAGTGGGCAGCCTCTCCGCAGTCACTTGCGATTCCGGAAATTCAGGCATTCGTCGATACCGTCGAACGGGGACTCTGCGAGGAGCACAATGTGAAAAAGGTGAACAAACGAGGGCAAACCTATCTTGAAAACATCTATTTCACGCTTCTGGAAAGGAACGCCTATGTCGCAAAAAACGCCAGATAAAGCGTTTCCGCCGGATAACCGCCCCATCGGCGTTTTCGATTCCGGAATCGGCGGACTGACCGTCGTACGCGCCCTGCGGAGCGCCCTGCCGAACGAGGACATCTGTTACCTCGGCGACACGGCGCGCGTCCCCTACGGCAGCAAATCCGTGGATTCGATCATCCGCTTTGCCGGAGAGGACGCCGCATTTCTTGCGGGAAAAGGAGTCAAGGCGCTGATCGTCGCCTGCAATACAGCCTCCGCCGTGGCAATGGAACCTCTGCGGAAACGTTTTCCCGCCCTCCCCGCCATGGGGGTGATCGAAGCCGGAATCGAAGCCGTCATGCGAACCGGAGCACAGCGGATCACTGTCATCGGCACACGCGCGACGGTCAGCAGCGACGCCTACCGGCGCGGGCTTCATGCGCGCAAGCCGTCGCTCCTGATTGAAAGCATTCCCTGCCCGCTTTTAGTCCCGCTTGCCGAGGAGGGACAGTTTGAGGGAAAACTTGCCGAGGAAGCGTTCGACCTTTATCTTTCGCCCCTGCGCAAGTCGCCGCCGGAGGTGCTCCTGCTCGGCTGCACACACTATCCGCTTTTCCGCGAGGCGCTGAACCGTTATTTCGGGGGCAGCGTGAGAATCATCGACAGCGCGGAAGCCTGCGCGGAAGCGGCGCGCGCGTTTCTTGATGGAAATTCCATTGCCGCGAGTCTTGCAAAAACAGGGAATGTACGTTATTATTTCACGGATCTGCCGTCTGACTTCAACGGCGGGCTGTGGCGTTTTCTCGGCAGTGCGCCGTCCTATATGGAAAAAGCACAACTGGAATGAACACCCCCGGTGCAGAGCACGCGGGGTATCGGGGATTTCGCCTGCGGCG
>DXVA01000490.1 GCA_019408975.1 Lentisphaeria bacterium
TTCCGCTTTCCCTCCGGCTGCGGTGATTTCATCCGCGACCTTCTGCGCTTTTTCCGGGTGATGCGCGCAATTGATGATGACCCCGCACCCTTTTTCTGCGAGTTCGAGCGCAATCACGCGCCCGAGCCCTTGAGAGGCGCCCGTCACAAGTGCCCTTTTCCCTTTCAAGTCCATTCCGTTCTTTCCTTTTCCTGAAATGCCGCGGTGCTTTGCATGGCATTACGGCATGAGAGCATCGCGGTATCAAGCCAGTTTTTTGAATGAAATTATTTTGTTTCCGATATTTCCGCAAAATCTCCGAATGTCAGGAGCATGGGATAATCCCGCAGGGGCAGATGATGGAACAGAAGGCATCCCCCGTCGGTTTCCTCGATCATCTTTTCCGGCAGCTTGTAAACGGAGCCGTTCAGAAGATCGATCAGGCGGCATTCCCCGGAAACCAGAGCCAGCTTCAGCGAAACCGTGGACTCATAACTTGTCGTAAGAAGTTCCGACGGCTTCCAGTAGACGAATGCGGAACTTCCGCCCGGTTTGCGGAACCCCTTGAAAAGCAGTCCGGCGCCCTTGTCGTCCTCCCGCAGAATCGAAGGCGAATAGGAAGGAATGAAATCCGCCGGCAGGTCCAGAATGGAAAACTCCTCGCGGAAAACCGCGGCAAGAACCTGAAGCGTCCGGTAAGAAGGCTTCGGTTCATATTCGCCGGTGGCAACTCCGTTTTCGTCGAAGTCCGCACCGAGGACTCCGAAATATGCGTAATCCATGTAACTCGCTTTATCGTCGATCCTGCCTCCCAGCGCTTCAATCATGTCCAGACAGGAAAAATAAGAGGTGAATTCGACGCCCTGAAAGAGATGCGCCAGCATGTGGCGGGCAAGAAACTTCGCCTGCTTCTCCTGTGTCCATGCCGCCCCCGAAAGGGCTCCGGCGCTGCTCCGGCGGGACTGCGTTCCGGTTTCGCCCTGAATCAGCCTGATCTTCGGATTGTACGCGTGGCAGAAGGCACGGATCGTCTGAATCCGTGTTCCGGCGCCTACCAGTTCATCCGGCGTATATCCATGATAGGTGAATGCATCCATATCCATGCCCGCACCAGTCTCAAACACCTCATGAAGCCACTCCCATTTATTGGAGCAGAAAGAGCCGCCGATCACTTTTGCATCGGGATTGCCCTCGTGGATAGCTTTGGCGGTCGCCTTGACGAATTCTCCGTATTCCGTTCCGCTGACTCCATGCTTCCAGCACCAGTCCGGTTCATTCCATACCTCGAACCATGCAACACGTCCCCGGTAACGGCGCACCGTTTCGACTACGTAGCGGTGCCATACTCTTTTCTGCTCCTCGTTCCTGACCGGCGGGTAGCCTACGGCTCCGAATGCTTTCGCAGCGTCCTCGTCATAAATTCCGTTTCCGTAGCAGAGACAGATCCAGGGAATAAGCCCGCGCCGGCAAAGATTGTCCACAATGCCGTCCAGCCACGTAAAATCATAGACTCCCTTCTTCTGTTCCGTGCGCGCCCAGCCGGACTGGATGCGAATCCATTTGACGCCGAGCGCCGCGACTTTGTCATAGGCTTTTTCCGGATCGAAGACCGCACGATCCAGTTTTTCAAACCCCAGCCCGAAAGGCGAGGTTCCGACTTGCGACGAATGCACCGCTGTTACAGTGCCCACCTTCTGAAGACGATCCATTGTGATCTGTTCTCCTGTTGAATTTACCCTATGGAATCAATCGTCGAAAGCGAGGCGGAGATCTCCTCCGCCGCCCTGCCGACAATCCGTTTGATTTCTTCGATGTGTTCCGGCGTATATTTGCTGAAAGGAATCGAACAGCCGAGCGCGGCAGTGAAACGCCGATTGGAAAAGACCGGAAATGCGAAAATCCCCTGATCGCCCTTCGGAGAGCAATACATTCCTTTCTTTTTGATTTTCTCCAGCTCGGAAGTTACTTTTCCGCGAATCCTGAACTCAGGAAGCACCGTATTTTTCCGGGGAAAGGCGTCATAATGCGCCAGTTGCTCCTCCGGGGCGCGGTATGCCATTTCAAGAACTCCTGTCGCGGTTTCATAAATGTCGTTGAAGGAGGGCGCGCCGAGGTGGATGGTCCGTTCCGGGTTGCAGTTTTTCAGATAAAGAACATAGCGTTCTCCTGCGTAGACCTGCGAAATCAGAACGGAATCCTGGACTTCTTCCGCCGCACGGTCAATCACGGGCAGCGCTTTCTTCATGAGTTCGGATTGGAACATCGCCATGTTGTTCAAGGTCAGAATGCGCGGCCCCGCGACATATCCCGCCTGACGCGACACCTGTATGATGTAGCCGGAATCGAGAAGCATCTTCAAAATCCGAGAACAGGTCGCGCGGTTCAGTTCCAGCGCCTCGGCAAGCGCCATCGGTCCCATCGGATGCGGTGTGGCTTTGATGATTTCCTCCAGAATGCCGAATGTCTTATCCAGTACTTTAATCATGGAAATATCCTTAAGGTTCATAATATGAATCTTATATGTCTTATTATATATTATAA
>DXVA01000491.1 GCA_019408975.1 Lentisphaeria bacterium
GTATCTGATAGGAAACCTGTTTGACCTTATCCCAGTCGCCGCGGGTGAAATCGGGGATTTCGACCGGTGCTCCGTTGAGGCGAACCGATTTCAGGGAGACTTCCCCGACCGAGCTCCATGTGGCGCCGTCGTAGACACTGATGTCGAGCGGCAGTCCGTTGTTGAGGCAGTAGATCAGACGCAGATCCATGACGGTGTCCATCCCGCCGTGCCCGCCGAAGATCCTGGCGGCTTTTTCGAAATGGGAGTAAACCGGATGGCGGTATTTTACCAGCAGCTTTTCAATGTCTCTGGCGCTCATGTCATTCTCGAAGTCCGGCGCGAATGCGAAACGCTGAGGGTACCCTTCGGTGAAACCTTTGGTGCCGTTGAGCACATAGGCGCGGCTGTAAGGGCGGCGCAGACTGGTGCCGTAGAACAGCAGTATCGTTTTATTTTTAGCCGTGCGGATGATTGAAAGGTTCATGTCCGGCTTATAATATCCTTTGGTATATTCTGAGTTTTCGCCGAATTTCTCTTTCACCGCCTGCTTGAGTGTGAAATCGCCGCCGGAGACGGAATAGAGCGAAGTCAGCCTGTCGCCGCGGTTGATGCCCATCCAGTGCGCAATCGGGCCAAGTCCGTGAGTCGGGTAACTGTTGCCGCTTACAACCGGATTTTCGGAAGGTTTGCGGAGGTGCCGCCAGTTGTCTTTCGCCTTGAGATTGAAAAGATAGGATTCCATATTGTGCAGATACCCCGCTTCCGCATGGACCGGCTCCCCGAAAAGCCCCTGTTCAATCATGTTCATGACAGCCAGTTCGTAGTCGCCGTAATTGCAGTTTTCCAGCATCATGCAGTGGCGCTGAGTCTGTTCCGCCGTATCGACCAGTTTCCAGCAGTCGGCGACAGTCCGTGCGGCGGGGACTTCAAGCACCACATGTTTGCCGTTCTTCATGGCATGGACGGAAACGGGAACATGCAGATCGGGCGGCGTGGCGACGTACACAAGGTCGATATCATCGCGTTCGCAGATTTTTTTCCAGTCCTCCGGTCCCGTGAAATAATCCACTTTGTAGGGATACTTCTTATTCTCCAGATATTTCTTGATGGCGTCCAGTTTGCTCTGGTAAAGATCGCAGGCAACCTTGACCGTGGCGTTTTCCGGAAATGCGGCAAAACGTTTTAACGCATTGCCGCCGCGGACGCCGACTCCGATGAAAGCGACACGGACATTTTTGATCGGGGCAACCCGCAATCCCATGACGCTTTTCTGTCCCGGCCGGCGTTCCGGCACCGGAAATGTGTAAGGTTCGACCGCAGCAGCGGTTGCGGAAGCCGCACAGAACAATGTGCAGATCAGATTCTTGAATCTTTTCATAACTCTCCTCATATTATGGTTTGAAATCCTGTATTAACGAATATTGGGCGAAACATGGTAGTTCCGGATACCGCCTGCGCGGATTCTTTCCACATGGCCGTCGACCATGGTGTAGTTGGCACTGCCGCCATGGCGGTTCATCGGCATATACAGCTGGGCGCCTGAAGCGGTGCCGTCATCCCTGACGCGCATTGCATAAGCGTAATCGTAGTTTTCACCGCTTACCTGAAGATAATCCTCGGAGTAGTTTGTCCACTTTGAATTCTGCGGCTCGGCGATGTTTGCCGACCTGAATCCCGGATTGGACAGCAAGCCCTGCGACGACATTCTATTGGTTACGTTATCATAGGCTCCGTAAAACAGCTGGTGCCTGGCTTGAGGCGTATCTGCGAATGCGATCAGTCTGGATGGATGTTTTAAGGATGTATTTTTCTTAAAATAGACAGGAGTCGGAATCGATGAAGCGTGGGCAAGGTCCTCTGTCCACAGCGCCGATACTGTGGGGGCTATGCCGTATGCCAGCCCGGTTCCGCAGGTCCCGTTTGCTCCGGTAGGCGTAATGATTGCCTGCGGAGCGCTTGGACATCCCAGTGATTTGCTGAGACCGCCGTTTTTATAAACTTCATTCAGAATGTAGGATTGTGAGTTATCGGAGCCTACCGCATATTTCTTGCCGAGATACGGCCCCATGCTGTAAGGCCATGGAATTTCCTTGTTAAGTCTGTTTCCCATCGGGTAATAGCCGCCGTGGTCGTCGGAATAGGAATGCAGGGCGGTTCCCAGTGATTTCAGATTGTTGGTACATGAAATTGCGCGGGCGCTTTCCCGCGCCTTGTTCAACGCGGGAAGCATCATTCCGGCGAGAATCGCGATGATTGCAACAACGATAAGAAGCTCTATCAAGGTGAAATGATTCATATTCTTCTTCCGGGAAAGTAATCCGTCTGCGCATGAATCTGTGGATTGCTTTTGCAAACCGCCGCTTTTCACGCCGTGATATGAAACGGACGCGATACCTGTTCGAAAAAATCCATCACAACCTGCAAGATTGACTGATGTCATCATTTCCACCTTATCTATTAAAAAAATTGGTTTCATAGTGCGATGCTCTGCATCGCAAAAATGCTTCGTG